>CAYMNN010000206.1:0-1016 GCA_964391815.1 uncultured Candidatus Planktophila sp. | reverse complement strand
CGTGGGTTTCCTACGGTCTCCACGATTCACCACCGCGCAATTGGTCACGTGTGTATCCATCAACACGTGTGTACCAACTTTGAATCATTCGGCGCGCAACTGACATTGTTGGTGGCAACAAGATTTCATTATCTGCCACAGCCTTTTTCATTTCATCGCGTGAAAACCAGCGTACTTCAGTAATTTCAGTGCCATCAGGACGGGCTTCTTCTGGGCGATGTGTAATTGCTTCAAAGGCAATCATGATTGATGCTGGAAATGGCCAAGGCTGTGATGTTAGGTATTTGATTTCTGATGCATACACACCGGCTTCTTCAAAGACTTCGCGGGATACGCATTCTTCAAAAGATTCACCGGTTTCAACAAAACCTGCAAAGGTAGAAAAACGCTTAGCGGGCCAGACAGGTTGATGTCCCAAAAGAATGCGATCATCTTTATCTTTTACTAAAACAATTACGGCAGGATCAGTGCGCGGATGATGTTGTGTTGAATCTTGCGGACAAACACGAACGCTTCCACCAAGATCACTGACTGTCTTTGCTCCACAGCGCGCACAATGTGTGTGAGTTGCATGCCAGTTAGCTAAACCAACTGCGTGCATAGCAAGTGCTAATTCGTCGGCGTCTAAAGTGCCACCAAGTTCGCGCAAAGATTTAAAACCTTCATATTTTCGCTTTTCAAACTCTTCGGTTCCATCATCTTGTGGTGCAGTGATCCAGGTCGTACGCCACGCAAAGTAAGCCTGATTGTCATCGCGGCCGATTCCTAAAAAGAAACGTTCGCCTGGGACAAAAACATCATTAAGGGCTGCAACAGCCGCTGCATCAATAAAGGTCAAGGAATCATCGGCTGCGCTTAAGCGGGCATCTACTAAGTGAATAATCTGAGCTGTTTGCCACAGTTGTTCCAACTTGGCCGCATCTGTGCGCAATTCGCTTTCGCGATTGATAGGCGAGAGCGAGGCTGGGATGGAATCAGGGTTGCGCGCGCTCATAGGGGTGAACGCTACTAGCCTT
>CAYMNN010000205.1:0-1034 GCA_964391815.1 uncultured Candidatus Planktophila sp. | reverse complement strand
GAACTCTTCTATTGCGTTGAGGTCTTAGCCATCTGAACTTTGAGTTTTCATTATTTAACAAATCTTTAACGCCCTTTTCCGTAACGCCTTCAAACCAATAAATCTTGTTTTTCTTCGACATCCTTACTTTCCTTTCTTGAATGGGGTGAGTGAAAAGAGCTCTGACACCTCTTGATTCAGTGACTTGGCTATGCGTAAGGCCAGGACGAGGGAAGGGCTGTACTCCTCACGCTCCAAGTAGCCGATGGTTTGGTAATGCACACCGACTCTGTCGGCTAGCTCTTGCCTTGATAGTCCCAAGGCAGCACGTGCTTCTTCGATGCGGTTATAGACCGGCTCTTCTGGGTTACGACTCATAGAAAGTAGCATATATGCTATGTAGCATTAATGCAACAACTAGATGGATGAGGTTTTTGAGACCTTCCCAGTTAGGGCTCTTTCAACTCCGTTCATAATCTGGAGCTTGCTCTGTTCATATCTTTCCGGCGGAATCGCATCCTGAGCTACTAAGGTAGCCAAACCATGAACTGCGCTCCATGCCAACATGCAGGCCTCTTCGTCAGTTTTGGCCAAAAGTTCTCCGACGCTACGTAATTCATCAAGTGATTCATTGAGCAAGTCCCATGCCAAGCCATCCTCTTTTTGATCCTGACCATGCAAGCGAAACAAAAAGGCACTTTCAAATAGCTTTTTGTTTTTATTTGCAAAATCCATATATGCATGGCCTAGTACCCTAAATCGAAGCCTCGCATTAAGACTCTTGCTTCGACTCTTCGGCGCCTGATTACGTTCAGCAAGCATGTACTCACCCAGCTCTTGACGAACTTCAGCACAAATCTCAGCCTGTAAGGCTTCGACATCTTCAAAATGTCTATAAAGAGCTGCAGGTGAAACTTGTAGACGCTCGGCAACTTTGCGAAGTCCTAATGCGTTTATGCCACCTTTTTTAATCAACTCTCTGCCAGCAGCAATAGCTGAGGCACGAAGATCACCATGGTGATAATCGTGTCCCTTGCTCCGGGGTGTTAACATTG
>CAYMNN010000204.1:0-1034 GCA_964391815.1 uncultured Candidatus Planktophila sp. | reverse complement strand
CGTATCGGCTCAGATATGGAAATGATAATCATTTCCATTTTGTGATACTGTCCAGGTATGAACATAGCCATTCTGCTTGCAGGCCTAACCGCACTCTCAACTTTTGCAGGAGGGGCGCTGGCCCTTAAAGCAAAGGATCGTTTGCATCTTGTCCTTGGACTATCTGCCGGACTTTTGCTCGGTCTTGTTGCTTTTGATCTCTTGCCTGAAGTTTTTGAACTAGGAAATCAAGAGTTCTTACATGCTCCAGTTGTGTCGATTGCTTTGATCGGTGGTTTCTTATTGCTCCACTTCTACGAGCGAATCTTTGGTTCACATGAGCCCGCAGAATCAGATTATGGGCATGACCACGAACACTCACATAACTTCACAGGTGCCTTTGGTGCAATCGCAATGGGTGGACATGTCTTTCTTGATGGCTTGGCGCTTGGTGTTGCATTTAAGGTCAGTTCAGATTTAGGTCTTGTTGTTTTTGTCGCGCTTCTAGTTCACGCATTTAGCGATGGCCTGAACACTGTCTCCTTCATGATCAAATCAGGTCTTTGGGGAAAGAAGAGCATCGGTTTGCTCGGTGTAGATGCTTTAGCTCGCGTTTCAGGTGCGGCACTTGGAAGTACTTTGGTTTTAAGCAACAACGTCATTGCAATTTATCTGGCAGCTTTCTCTGGAATCGTCATTTATCTTGCGACATCGCATATTTTGCCCGAAGCTCATTCTCGCCACGATGGACGATGGACGATGGTTGCAACTATTTCTGGCGTTTTGATTATGTGGGCACTAGTTGCTTACCTGCATTCAGGAGATGCACATTCGCATGGAACAACCCAAGATGTTCAAGTAGAACAATCAGAGGATGAGCACGCAGATCATGGGCATGAATAAATCTGACATCAAGTTAATTGCAGTTCTAGAGCGAACAGGTGGCTTTGCCAGTGCTCAAGAACTGCACCAAATTCTGCGCCGAGAAGGCGACGGAATCGGTTTAACAACGGTGTATCGCGCTTTGCAGTCTTTAGTTGATGACAAGATCGTTG
>CAYMNN010000203.1:0-1034 GCA_964391815.1 uncultured Candidatus Planktophila sp. | reverse complement strand
TGTGGCAAACCTTGTGGCTTTAGACCAAGGACGCTGGAGATATTAACGATCGCTCCCCCGCCTTTGTTTGCTTTAGCAAACTCTTGTGCCATCCAATAAGAACCCATCAAATTTGTTTCAATGACTGATCTGTATTGATCAGGAGTTTCATGAGTTGCAGGAACCGCGGTTCCAACACCTGCGTTGTTAACAAGAATGTCGACGCGGCCATACTTTTCAATTGCAAGGGCAATCAACGCTGCGCAATCTTCTGTTTTGGTGACATCTGTTTTGCGTCCCACCCATGTGCGACCTGCAGCGGTTACTAATGCGCCAGTGTCAGCAAGGCGTTCTTCGCGACGAGCACCCAAAACTAGATCAGCACCTGCTTCTGCCAGGGCTTTAGAAAAAGCCACACCTAAACCTGATGATGCTCCGGTAACAACAGCTACTTTTCCATCCAGTTTGAAGCGGTCAAGAATGCTCATCAGTTTTCTCCTCTTTTTGTTGCACTACGGGTAGATTACAGACATGGAGTTCAAACTCAGCCCAAAGGCTGCCGAATACAGTGCGCGCCTTCAGAAATTTATGGATGAAAAGGTAATTCCGGCCGAAGCTGTCTTTCACCACCAACGTGCCGAACTAGTTGCTGCGGGTAAGCCACATGATTTGCCAGCAATTGTTGAAACCTTAAAGGCTGATGCAAAGGCGCAAGGTTTGTGGAACTTGTTTTTGCCACATAGCCACGATCCACATCATGGATTAACTGTTACTGATTATGCAACCCTGGCTGAAATCACTGGGTGGTCTGTAGAGATTGCACCCGAGGCGATTAATTGTTCAGCACCTGATACCGGCAACATGGAAGTTCTGGATATGTTCGGTACGGATGCGCAGAAAGAACAGTGGCTAAAGCCTTTGTTGGACGGAAAGATTCGTTCTGGTTTTGCGATGACCGAGCCTGATGTGGCATCTAGTGATGCGCGAAATATCGAAACATCAATTGTTCGAGATGGTGATCATTATGTGATCAATGGTCGCAAGTGGTGGACTAC
>CAYMNN010000202.1:0-1039 GCA_964391815.1 uncultured Candidatus Planktophila sp. | reverse complement strand
GTGATGCTGCAGCGACAAAAGCAGCAGCAGATGCAGCTGCCAAAGCTGCGGCGGATAAAGCAGCCGCAGATGCAGCCGCAAAACTAAAGGCTGATGCAGATGCACGCACCGCAAGTGATAGAGCATCAGCGGCAGCAAAGGCAGCAGCGGATGCGGCAAAGACTGCAGTTGAAAGAGCAGGAGCAGCTGCAGCAGCAAAGGCCGCAGCAGATGCAGCAGCGGCAACAGCTGCAGCACAAGCAAAAGCCGCAGCAGATGCACAAGCGGCGGCAGCCAAAGCGGCGGCAGATGCACAGGCAGCGCTACGAAACTCTGCAACAAATGCAGCAGCAAGGGCTGCAGCAACAGCTGCAGCAAATAAAGCAGCAGCAGATGCACAAGCTGCGGTGAGAGCTGCGGCAACTGCGGCACAAAATGCAGCACGTGCACGAAGCGCAGAAACAAATGCAAACAAGCAAGTTGAAATTGCAATTAATTCATTAACATCTAGAACTGCTTCTGCTCAAGCAACTGCTGAAGCCAACGCAATTGCCGCCGCAGCAAAAGCTGCAGCTAACGAAGCAGCCGCAGCCGCTTCCGCAAGAGCAACAGAGGCCAGAGCAACTGCAGCGGCCGCACAAAAAGCGGCCTCTGATGCAGCAGCACGTATTGCAACAGAACAGCGAGAAGCTGCAACCGCTGCTGCAGCAGCAAGGGCTGCAACAGAAGCAGCAGCAAGAGCAAGTGCGGAAAAGATTGCGGCAACAAATGCTGCAAAGGTTGCTACCGAGACGTTAGCAAAAGTTTTGAATGAAAAGGCAACTCTTGCTGAAGCTGCAGCAAATGCAACTGATACCAAAGCCCGTGAAGAAATTGCTAGAAAGATCGAAGAGATCGAAACAAGGCTTGATGAAGTTGAAGCTGCTGTAGAAGAAGCACAAGATGCTGCCGAAGAGGCAACTGCAGAATATGAAGAAGCATCTGAAGCTGCAGAAGAGGCACAAGAAGTTGCTGCAGAAGAGGCACAAGATGCTGTCGAAGTTAAGACTGAAGTTGCAAC
>CAYMNN010000201.1:0-1057 GCA_964391815.1 uncultured Candidatus Planktophila sp. | reverse complement strand
AGCAAAGTTTGAATCATGTCATCCAAATCGCCATTTAACACTGCATCCAAGTTGTTTGCCTTGTAATTAACACGGTGATCGCTAATGCGGTTTTCCGGAAAGTTATAGGTACGAATTCGCTCTGAACGATCCACTGTACGCACTTGGCTCTTACGCTCTGCAGATGCGGCAGCTTCTGCCTTTTCTTGAGCATCTGCCAACAAACGTGCACGCAAGATACGCAGCGCAGATTCCTTATTTTGCAGCTGGCTCTTTTCGTTCTGACACGAAACAACAATTCCGGTTGGAACGTGAGTTAAACGCACCGCAGAATCTGTTGTATTTACCGACTGTCCACCAGGTCCGGATGAGCGATACACATCCACGCGGACATCATTCATATTCAATTCAACATCGATTTCTTCAGCTTCAGGCAAAATCAAAACACCAGCTGCGGATGTATGGATACGTCCCTGGCTTTCAGTTTCAGGCACGCGCTGCACACGGTGTACTCCGCCTTCAAACTTCAGGCGCGCATACGGTGATTCGCCAGGTGCTGCAGTTCCTTTTGATTTAACCGCTACAGAAATGTCTTTGTATCCACCCATTTCACTTTCGGTGGCATCAATGATTTCAACTTTCCAGTTGTGCTTTTCTGCATATCGCATGTACATACGCAACAGGTCACCGGCAAACAGCGCTGATTCATCGCCGCCAGCACCAGCTTTAACTTCCAAAATAACGTCGCGATCATCATTGGGATCACGTGGCAACAACAACTCTTCTAACTTTTCAGCGGCGGCATCGCGAGCAGCTTCAAGTGCTGGAATCTCGGCAGCAAATTCAGGATCAACATCTGCTAGTTCTGCGGCAGCCAATAAATCATCTTCGGCAGATTTCCAGGCTTTAAAACCTGCAACAACTGGACCCAACTGCGCATAACGTCGCCCAAGCTTTCGCGCATTTGCTTGATCTTCGTGAATAGTCGGATCAGCCATCTTTGCTTCTAGTTCGGCATATTCGCGCACCATTTCATGTGCTGATGCAAAGCGATCATTGCTCATCGACTGCTCCTTTC
>CAYMNN010000200.1:0-1062 GCA_964391815.1 uncultured Candidatus Planktophila sp. | reverse complement strand
CCATAGCGCGCAATTTCACGCACCAGCGAGGAGGACAAAAAGGAATAAGCGGGTTTAGTGGCCATGAGCAAGGTATCAACACCCTTAAGTTGCAGATTCATCTGCGCCATCTGAAGTTCATAATCAAAGTCACTCACAGCTCTCAATCCCTTAACGATTGCTGCAATGTTATTTTCGCGGCAGTAATCAACCAACAAACCACTCCAGGTATCAACTTTTACATTTTTTAGGTGCTTTATTGCATCTGAAATCATTTCGACGCGCTCTTGAATTGAGAACAGTCCAGTTTTGCTGTTATTAACCAGAACTGCAATCACTACCTCATCAAATAGACCGCTAGCTCGTTCGATTACATCCAAATGGCCATTTGTGATGGGATCAAAGGATCCGGGGCAAACCGCTTTTTTCACGAGGTAACGCTAACACGACCCAAAACTTAAGTGAGCGGTTCCGCGTAAAAAATGGTTGCTGCGCCATATTTTCTTACCTTGACCTCGTGTAATCCAGCAGGCCAATTTATGGGCTTAGATTTTGAGTCTCGCTCGATAGCAATAACTGATGATGGTTTTAGAAATCCATTTCGAACCAAGGACTCCATTATCTTCTCAATTTCATTATTTGGTAATTCGTATGGCGGATCTACAAACACAACATCAAAGGCCAGCTCCGCACCCTTTTCTAGAAATTTGCCTGCAGACATGGTTATGACCGAGTGAGTTCCGATCCCAGGTAGATTGCTAAGTAACTCCAAGTTTTGTCTAGCAACTGCGGTTGCTTTTTCATCATTATCAACTGCATAAACAATTGCAGCGCCGCGAGATATGGCTTCGGCACCTACAGCACCTGAGCCACAGTACAAATCCAAAAAGGTTAAATCATTAATTGATCCGAACTCAGACTCTAAAGTTGAGAACAACGCCTCGCGAGCTCGATCAGAAGTTGGACGGGTATTACCAATGGGTGAATATAGATTTCTTCCCTTACCCAGTCCGGCAATGATTCTCATTTATCTTTTCTCCAAATACGAGGCCCGCTCTTCTTGGCGCAACTTATCAATTTCAA
>CAYMNN010000199.1:0-1070 GCA_964391815.1 uncultured Candidatus Planktophila sp. | reverse complement strand
GGTCACGAGTTCCAGCATCAAGCCCCGGCTAACTGGACGGCAACCCTCCACCGCGGCGGGGTGCTCCGGGTGAAGACCAGGCCGATAGCCAACATCATCGGCAAGCGTGGGTCTAACTAACTGTTCTGATCTAGTTAGTTTAGTTAGTGATGATCCCCTGACACTTGAGGAGATTACGTTGAATTTAGTAAAGAAGAGAAGCGGTATTTTTTCAGCTGTTGTAGTTGCAGCAGCGTTAGTACTTTCAGGATGTGCATCATCAGATTCATCAACATCTGAAGCAGCATCTTGCGAAAAAGCAGATCTTGCAACTATTACTGAAGGCAAGCTAACAATTGCAACTGGCGAGCCTGCTTACTACCCATGGGTTATTGATGACAAGCCAGAGACCGGAAATGGTTTTGAAGGCGCAGTTGCATATGCAGTTGCAAAGCAACTTGGTTTTGATGCAGCAGATGTCGTATGGGTTCGTACAACATTTGATTCTGCTGTAACACCAGGAGAAAAGAATTTTGACTTCAACTTGCAGCAGTTCTCAATTACAGAAGAGCGCAAGAATGCAGTTGACTTCTCTTCTCCTTACTACACAGCACCTCAGGCAATCGTTTCATTCAAGGGAAGCAAGATCGAAGGAAAGACAACTCTTGCAGAACTTAAGGGAGCAAAGCTAGGCGCAGCAGTTGGTACAACATCACTTGATGCAATTGAAAACCAGATTGGTTCAACACCTCAGGTATTCAATGACAACGCTGCTGGTGTTTCAGCACTTAAGAACAAGCAGATCGATGGTCTTGTTGTAGATCTACCAACTGCTTTCTACCTTGCAGGTGTTGAAGTTCCAAACGGTCTAATCGTTGGACAGTTGCCATCAACAGGATCAGGTGATCAATTCGGTCTCTTGCTAACTAAGGGCAGCAAGCTCACTTCATGTGTATCTGGCGCGGTTGATGCAATCACTACAGACGGCACTTTGGCAGCAATTACAGATAAGTGGCTAGCAACAGATGCTGGCGCTCCTGTATTGAAGCCTTAATAGGTACTAAGAAGTAAAGACGGTAGTTTGGCGACCA
>CAYMNN010000198.1:0-1075 GCA_964391815.1 uncultured Candidatus Planktophila sp. | reverse complement strand
CAGCACAATCATCAGCATCATCAGTAGTTATTCCAGCAGGTGTTCCATCTGCACCTGCCAATGTTGTTGCAGTAACCAGTGGAAGCAATATGACAGTGACTTTTGATGCACCTGCAGATAACGGTGGTTCAGCAATTACTTCATACGTTGTCACTTCATCACCAGCTGGTGCAACATGTACTCGAGGTGCCAATGCAACGAGTTATACCTGTACTGGTTTAACCGCGGGTACTAACTACACATATTCAGTCAAGGCAGTTAACTCAAAGGGAGAATCCAGCGCATCTTTGGATTCAACAGCGGTTACTGCCGTTGCTGTTCCGTCGGCCCCACAAGGTGTTTCAGCAGTGATTACAGCAGGAACTACTACTCTTTCTGCCACAGTCTCTTTCAATCCGCCTGCAAATGAAAATGGTTCACCAGTAATTTCCTACACAGTGACCGCCTCACCTGGTGGAGCTACCTGCACCGTTACAGCTCCAACCACCTATTGCGACATTCCTGTTTTGCCGGATCGTGTTTATACCTTCACCGTTACTGCAACCAATGCTGTCGGCACTTCGGTTGCTTCATCAGCATCCCTTGAAACAAAGGCAGAAAATGGAATCCCTCCTACATTGAAGGTTGACCCGATTCCTGCCCCAACCGGGGATTTGGTAGAAAACAAAGTCTTGAGTTCAAATATCACTTTTGCAGATTTTAACTCAACCCCTAATTCCGTGGTCACATATCAGTGGAAACGTTGCACTGATCCACTAGATGACACAACATGCACAAACATTTCTGGAGCAACAAGTGCTACATACACCCTTGGTTCAAGTGATGTTGATAAATACATAAGAATTGAAGTAACTGCTACTAACTCGATCGGAACAATTACCAAACTTTCTGATGCAACCGCAATTATTGTTGCAGTACCAACAACACCAAGTACTCCATCTACACCTTCAACACCATCTACTCCGGCAGCTGATCCAACACCGGTTGTTCCAACATGCGATGCGGCATGTCAGGCAATTCGTGATGCTGCAGCGACAAAAGCAGCAGCAGATGCAGCTGCCAAAGCTGCGGCGGA
>CAYMNN010000197.1:0-1079 GCA_964391815.1 uncultured Candidatus Planktophila sp. | reverse complement strand
GATAATGAAAGCAATTCAGATCACCGAATTTGGTGGTCCAGATGTCATGCACCTCGTAGATCTGGAAGAACCAAAAGCTACTGAAGGTTTAGAACTGATTAATGTTTCTGCAATCGGAATCAACTATGCCGATACGCATCAAACTGAAAACTCTTACCTTTCAGCACAAAAGCTTCCGCTGATTCCAGGTATCGAAGTTGTAGGAACAACTTCAAAGGGCGTTCGCGTGCTTGCACCAGTTGATGGTGGGGGATACGCACAAAAAGCTTTGACACATCCCGCAACAATGATTCCAATTCCTGATGGCGTTACCGATGAACAAGCACTGTGCATGTTGGTACAGGGATCAACCGCTTGGCATATTTTGAAAACTGTAGGTCACTTACAGCCAGGTGAAACAGTTGTTGTTCATGCAGCAGCCGGTGGCGTTGGAACAATTGCAATTCAGTTGGCCAAGATGTGGGGTGCAAAGGTAATTGCTGTTGCTTCATCTGAAGGAAAGCGAGCACTTGCAACATCACTTGGTGCAGATGTTGTAGTAGAAGCAACACATGAAAACTTGGGCGATGCAATTAAAGCGGCCAATGGTGGCAAGCGTGTAAATCTCATTCTTGAAATGGTTGGCGGAAAGACTTTTGATGACAGCCTAGAAATCCTTGCACCATTTGGTCGCTTGGTAACCTATGGAATGGCTTCACGAGTTGCTCCAACAATGATTCAACCAGCAACACTTATGGGCGGTTCAAAAACAATTACAGGTTTCTGGTTGTCGCACTGCTTTGGCAAGAAAGAATTAATGAACGATGTAATTGAAAAACTCTTTGCGCTAGTTGTTGAAGGGAAGTTGAAGCCAGTTATCGGTGCGACGTATCCACTGAGCCAGGCCAGCACAGCCCACAAGGCAATGCTCAGCCGCGAGACAACGGGCAAGATCACGCTAAATCCAGCGCAATAAATGAGGTAATTTTTCCAAAGTGGAAGTAAGCGGGTACGCTCAGCACTCGACTTAACACCGAGCGATCGGTGCCCCCCTAGCTCAGTCGGTAGAGTGTTTCCATGGTAAGGAAAAGGTCACCGGT
>CAYMNN010000196.1:0-1089 GCA_964391815.1 uncultured Candidatus Planktophila sp. | reverse complement strand
GGCCAGGACCGCCGGAACCAGCATTGCCCAGCGAAGGCCGATGGCATCGCCCAGGAAGCCCAGGGTTGGTGGGCCGACCAGGAAGCCGAAATAGGCGATCCCGGAAACCATGGCAACGCCTTCTGATGGAGCGAACTGGCCTTCAAAACGAGTCTTGGCGATTTCACCAGCTTGGCTAAACAACATCGGAATAACAGTTGAAAGACCGATACCTGCAGCAAGCCAACCGAAAATTACGCCGCCGATTCCACCAACCAATAATCCGCCGCCTAAACCAATACCTGCGATTAATCCGCCGCCAACAATTAATTTAATTGGGCCGTACTTGCTTGCTGCGCGATCGCCAAACAAACGTCCGATCACCATGGCAGCTGAGAAACAAATATAGGGAAGCGTGGAAATAAATGGGGTTGCATCAAAAGTATCGCGCGCAAGAATTGCTCCCCAGTCACCGGCAGAACCTTCACCGATTGCGGCGCACAAACCAAGTAAACCGACAATTAAAAATAGTCGAGGCTTCTTAATTTTCTTTTTACCTTCAAGTGGATGTTGATCAAGCTCTGCAGGTAAGAACCAGTTACGCACAAAGAAGTTTGCAAGAAAAACCAGCATGGCAACAAAAGCTGCGTGGCGCATCAAATCAATATTGTGCTGAGAAAACCAAGCTCCGACTACGCCACCCATTAATGCACCTAATGAAAACATTGCATGGAAGGTGCTCATGTATCGCTTGTCTGCTTCATGTTCTAAAACAATGGCGTGCGAATTCATCGCGACATCTTGCACAGCAAGACAGGCACCTAGAACTAAGAAGGTTAAACACAAAACAAGGTAATTATTGGCAGCACCAACTAAGAGCAATGCCGCACCTAATGCATAGGTTGCGTAAAAAGTAACGGGTGCGCTTCCACGTTTAGCAGATTGTTTTCCGGAAAAACCAAGACCAACAAGAACACCGATTGATACAACCAACAGGGCAAAGCCCAATGCGCTGTTTGAGATTGCAAAGTCTTCTTTAATGTCTGCAATACGCGAGTAAAAGGTTCCGGCGATAGATCCGTTGATGATGAAGGCGGTCGTAATAGCTAT
>CAYMNN010000195.1:0-1112 GCA_964391815.1 uncultured Candidatus Planktophila sp. | reverse complement strand
GTGCGAACTTGCTTTAGAAATTCGCGGACTTCTCTGCGTTCAAAAAATCTTTCAGTGTTGCGAACTTGGTAGGGCAAGTTGGCTGCATTCATCGCTTTTTCTAAACCGTTGAGCTGGTTATTTGTCCGAGCCAGAACTGCAATCTCTTGTGCAGGTGTTCCTTCTGAGATCAACTTGGTAATGTCTTTAACGATTCCGGCGATTTCAGCTGATTCATCGTTGTAGGCACTAATTGTTGGCTTGCTGCCGTGATCATTAATTGCAACTAGTTCGTTACCCATGGCACCTTTTCGCAAGATGCTGTTTGCGGTAAAGATGATTTCTGGAGTTGAGCGGTAGCCAGTAGTTAGCCGAACAACTTCGGCTTCTGGAAAGCGCTGTGTAAATGAATTAAGAAAAACTGGTGTTGCACCGGCAAATGAGTAAATAGTCTGGGCTGGATCGCCAACAACACAGAGCTCTTCTCTAGAACCAAGCCAGGCGTTGATTAAACGTTGCTGCAGCGGAGAAATGTCCTGATACTCATCAACGGTAAAGAATCGGTATTGATCTTGAACACGTTCGCGAACTTCGCGTTCTTCTTCAATCATGGCTGTTGTCAGCAGCAGAACATCTTCGAAATCGATGGCGCGCTCTTGGTGCTTGACGCTTTCGTATGCGGTGTAGACCTTGGCTAACTGTTCTGGATTAATGCGCGGCTTAACGGTGCGCTTTTGCGATTCGCTTAAATAATCAGAAGGGGCAACCTGTGAAACCTTGGCCCATTCGATTTCAGTGGCGATATCGCGCAGCAGATCACGCGAGGTGATGGACAGTTCGCCTTGTAACTGTGCGCGCTTAATGGCTTCAGTTAGAAATCCGCTCTTGGTTGTGAGCAAATCCGGTGTTCGGCCGCCAAAAACTTGTGGCCAGAAGAAGGTTAATTGCTTCAGGGCTGCTGCGTGAATCGTGCGAGCTGCAACTGATGGCACACCGAGCGAACGCAAACGTGTGCGCATTTCACCAGCTGCGCGTGCGGTAAAGGTCAGTGCTAAAACTTTGTGCGGATCCATTGTTCCGATCGCTGCGGCGTATGCGATGCGATGAGTAATTGCGCGGGTCTTACCTGTTCC
>CAYMNN010000194.1:0-1132 GCA_964391815.1 uncultured Candidatus Planktophila sp. | reverse complement strand
GAGGCGGTTCCGATTCTGGAAAGGACGGTCAGCAGGACTCCCCGTTCTAGGGATTGGGCTTCATCCACGATCACAAATGAATCATGCAAAGAGCGGCCACGGATATGGGTCAGGGGCAAGACTTCAATCAGGCCGCGATCGATGATTTCATCAATGACGGGTTGGCTAACAAGTGCGCCCAAAGTATCGAAAACCGCTTGGGCCCAAGGGGACATTTTTTCACCTTCAGAACCTGGCAAGTAACCCAGCTCTTGGCCACCGACTGGATAGAGCGGACGGAAGATAACCACCTTTTTGTGAAGGCGTTTTTCCATCACCGCTTCCAGTCCGGCGCACAAAGCAAGGGCGGACTTTCCAGTTCCGGCCCGGCCACCAAGGGAAACAATTCCGATGTTTTCATCCAACAAGAGATCCAGTGCAATTCGTTGTTCAGCGCTTCGACCGTGCAGACCAAAAGCTTGGCGATCACCTCGAACTAATTTCAACTGCTTGCTTTCAGTGACTCGGGCCAGTGCTGAACCTTTTTCTGAATGCAGGACTACACCTGTGTGGACCGGCAATTGGTGGGCGGCTTCGTGGTCGGCAAAATCGCCGGCATACAAATCATCGATAACACTGTGGCTGACATCTAACTCTTCGATTCCGGTCCAGCCACTATTTGAAACTAGCTCGGCTAAATACTCTTGGGCCTCAACACCTACCGATGATGCTTTAACTCGAAGTGGCAGATCCTTGGTTACCAGGACAACATCTTTTCCATCTGACATTAAGTTCTTTGAGATCGCAAGGATTCTGGAATCATTGGTGCCATCTCGCAGGAATCCATGCGGCAAAGTCGAAAGATCTGTGTGGTTGAGTTCAACTGAAAGGGTTCCGCCTTCTGGCGTAATGGTCAGCGCTTTATCAAGTCGCCCATGTGAAAGGCGCAGATCATCTAATGCCCGAAGGGCGGCGCGGGCAAAGTAGCCCAATTCAGGGTGATCTCGTTTGGTTTCTAGCTCTCCGATAACTGCGATCGGGATGATGACTTCATGTTCGGCAAATCTGTAGAGCGCCCCGGGGTCTGCGAGCAAAACGCTGGTATCTAAAACAAAGGTTTTCTTAGCTTTTTGACCCTTAGCAGCCAATGCTT
>CAYMNN010000193.1:0-1135 GCA_964391815.1 uncultured Candidatus Planktophila sp. | reverse complement strand
CTAAAGCTCTTTCCCGTGGCAATCAGTTCATACACATCGATCAAAGAATCGGGGCCTTTTAATGCAACAAGGATTTCGATGATACGAGCACCCATTTGATTTCTTATTGCATACGGATAGGACGGCCATTCTGTTGAGTAGTTGAAGATTGAAAGAAAACTTTGAACTTGGTCCTTCTGAACTTTCACGCAGAAGGCATATGGACAGTCTGGATACATAATCGCTGACTCAGTTGCCCTGAACTGCATGTATGTGTCAAAGCTATTGTGGTTTGCAGCAGCATTTTCTATGAACACTGCCATTCCATCATTAAACCAACTGTGTGATGCATACTCTCGCAAATACCAACGATCACCGAAAATTACTCTCTGAATCGTATGGAGGTATTCGTGTCCGATAACAACACCTCGGTAGGCACGCGAATACTCTGGGTATGTCTGATTTAACTGCTCACGAGATCCTTCATCAGTCATTCCAATAAAAATCACGCCTTCAAGATTTGAATCGACAAAAGCCTGTTGATAGCAAACTTCTCTTTCCTTAAAACATATTGCATCGACGGCGTTAGCATGTCTATTCTTAAAGGCTGTGGTTTCATTTATGTAGAGTCTTTTAAAAGTTTGATCCGCCCATGAGGCATCCTTGAAGTTAAAGGCGAAAAGTCTCGACTTGCTCACATTTTTTGCCTTAGGAAACGCTTTAGAAACTAAATCCATGCGTAATTTAAAGTCTGCGAAGTTCGGAATAGTGTTTGGACCAATAAGTATTTCGACGCTGCCTAATTTGCTTGGTGATGTTGAGATGTTCTTAGAGACTGCAGACCAGGCTTGGTATGGAATCCCGTCACGATTGGCATAAGCATTTTGCCAAGTAGTTGCTAGATCAACTGGGATAGGGAATTTCTCACTTTCAATTGGAAAAACTCCGTTGACACCCTTAGACCATAGTTTTTCTGTCATAGACAATGTGGGCACAACGGGTGCAGGTGATGGTGTTGTGGTCGGTATCGGATTTGGTGTTGGCGTTGGTTCTGCGGGTTTAAACACCGGATTAGGTGATGGTTTTGGTGCGGCCTTGATCGCAACGCCTTTGTTCCAGACAAGTTTGTTTCCTGTTTTAACGCAGGTGTATTTCT
>CAYMNN010000192.1:0-1135 GCA_964391815.1 uncultured Candidatus Planktophila sp. | reverse complement strand
CGAACAATTCTCTTTAGCTTTATGAACCCAGATTCAAATGAATTTATTGGTTTAGGTAATTATCAATGGATGCTTGAAGATCCAAATATCAGAGTCATCATGATCAACACCATTTTGTGGATCTTGGTTGTTCCGCTATTTACCGCAGCTCTTGGACTTTTGCTGGCAGTTATGTTGGATCGCATTAAGCACGAATCCATCCCAAAATCACTGCTTTTCATGCCTATGGCAATCTCTTTTGTGGGCGCATCAATCATCTTCAAGTTCGTGTACGAATTCAACGAACCAGGTGATGTGCAAATCGGTTTACTCAGTGCTGTTGTTGAATTCTTTGGAATGACTCCAAGTGACTGGATGCTTTCAAAGCCGCTAAATACATTCTTGTTAATGATCATCTACGTCTGGACCCAAATGGGCTTCGGAATGGTGATCTTGTCAGCAGCAATTAAAGGTGTACCAGCAGATATCGTCGAAGCTTCAGCCCTTGATGGTGCACATGGTTGGCGCTTGTTCCGCAACATCACATTCCCTATGGTTAAAGGAACCTTCATCGTGGTCTTAGCAACGGGTGTTGTTGGCGCGCTAAAGGTTTTCGACATCGTTCGCACGATGACCGGCGGAAACTTCAGTACCAACGTGCTTGCAAACGAAATGTATTCACAAACCTTCGTTCAATTTGATCAAGGTAAGGGTTCAGCCCTGGCTGTTGTCCTCTTCTTGTTAGTAACACCAATTCTGATCTACAACATTCAATCATTGCGAAAGGAGCGTGCCCACTAATGGCTAAGAAACTGGCAGAGCACAATCCTGGCCGCAAGATTTTCTCAAGCAAGATAGCAACGACAGTTGTTTGGGTCATCACCATTATTTGGACGGTTCCAACCCTTGGTTTGCTTGTTACCTCATTTAAATCAAATGAAAAGATTTTGAATGAAGCTTGGTGGACATCACTGCTCAACCCAGATTTCTCGCTTGATAATTACAAGGGTGTTCTCTTAGGTGATGGAACTGCATCGCTAAGTACAGGAGTGCTTCCTTACTTCATTAACTCAATTGTTATTACCTTGCCTGCAACAATTTTCCCAATTGTTATTGCAACTATGGCGGCCTATGCGTTGGCGTGGATTCGCTTCCG
>CAYMNN010000191.1:0-1138 GCA_964391815.1 uncultured Candidatus Planktophila sp. | reverse complement strand
GTAATTGTTAGCGCATTTAGTGGTCGCCCAGGTGTTGATGTGGTGCAAGATCAACGGGCAATTCTTGAGAAGTTCTTCCAGTTGTTGGCTGTGCTTCGAAATGCTGCATTGGCAGTTGGTTTAGCGTCGGTTCTTACGGCAGCTCTTTTGATTTCCAACACCTTGCGAATCGCTGCCTTTAACCGTCGCCGCGAGACAGGTGTAATGAAACTTGTTGGTGCATCTTCTTGGTCAATCCAACTTCCATTCTTGCTCGAAGGTGTTATCTCGGCAGTGATTGGTTGGGGATTAGCAACGGGCTTGCTTGCAGGTTTGAAGAGCGTTGTTGATTCAAATGTTGCGCCGCTTCTTTCCTTCACTAACTTCTTTGGTTGGCGCGAGGTTTGGGTTTCATCGGCGTACTTACTTGCCACAGGCTTGGTCGTTTCAATCCTGGCTTCAGTAATCACGCTTCGCCGCTACCTGAAGGTCTAAGTAACTCCTTTCTCATAAAAAGAGCCCTTAGGAAATTAGGGGCTCTTTTTTGTTGGGGTATCTGGTCTATTGGAAGCGCCCTGGGTGAGAGAATTAGATCCTGCGATCCAATAGTTGGTAGCACGATAGTTAATATGAGAGTTAGAAGGCGGTGATGCGGCATGGTTAAAGAGATCGGCCGCAAGGTCATTGCTCAAAACAAGAAGGCACGTCACGACTACGCAATTTCAGATGTTCTGGAGTGCGGATTAGTGCTGACGGGTACTGAAGTTAAATCACTTCGTGCTGGTCGTGCCTCACTCATTGATGGTTTTGCCATGATTAACGATGGCGAGTTGTGGTTGATGGGTGTTCATATTCCCGAATACACCGAAGGAACCTGGACTAATCACACGCCTCGTCGTGATCGCAAACTGCTTGTTCACAAACAAGAGTTGCGCAAAATAGCGGCAAAGTTAAAGGACTCAGGCACGACTTTGGTTCCGCTTCAGTTGTATTTCAAGGATGGAAAAGCCAAGGTCGAGATCGCTGTTGCCAAGGGTAAAAAGGCTCATGACAAGCGCGAAGCGATTAAGGAGCGCGAGGCAGACCGTGAAGTTTCTCGGGTTGTTTCCCGGGGCATGAGCGGAAAAGCTTCGCGCGCTGCATCCAAATACGAGGATTA
>CAYMNN010000190.1:0-1158 GCA_964391815.1 uncultured Candidatus Planktophila sp. | reverse complement strand
ATCGGTAGCTGCATTTATACGAGAGAATAACCTCTATGACAATTAGCAGCAGAACTTTAGAGATTACCCAAGTGGCCGCCAAAGCTGCGATCGACAAGATTGCAGTAGATGTTGTGGCGCTGGATCTTTCAGATCAGTTAGTTCTGAGCGAAGTTTTCTTAATCGCAACAGGTCAAAATGAGGCACAAGTTGATTCGATTGCAGATGAAGTAGAACGTCAACTTGCAGCAATTGGTGACAAACCAATTCGTCGCGAACACGGCGCTGAATGGATTTTGCTCGATTATTCAGATTTAGTCGTGCATGTACAAAGCGCTGAACTTCGTAAGTACTACATGTTGGATCGCTTGTGGAATGACTGCCCAACAATTGATTTAGAAGCAGTGAGGGCCTCGCTTGGCCGCTAATCGCGTTCTTTTGTGGCGTCATGGCCAAACTGATTGGAATGTAGTAAACCGTTTTCAAGGTCATTCAGATATTGACCTTAATGAAGTTGGACGATTCCAAGCACAACATGCAGCCCAAATTCTTGCAGGTATGAAACCGACCATGATTATTTCAAGTGATCTTGGTCGTGCACGTGACACTGCGCAATCATTGGCGGATCTAACGGGACTTACCGTGGAAATAGATGCAGATCTTCGTGAAACCAATGGTGGCTTATGGGAAGGAAAAACTGGTGCTGAAAACCGCGCCGAAGATTTTCATAATTTTATTCGTTGGATTGATGGTGAAGATAATCCTGCAGGCACAACGGGTGAACGACGTAGCGAAGTTGCAGACCGCGCGGTCCGTGCAATTAAAAAAGCTTTGGGGGAAAAGACAGATCAGTTATTGGTTGTAACAACCCATGGTGGAACAGCGCGTTGCATATTGGGTTCCTTGCTGGAACTTCCGATGTCCAAGTGGGGCGTCATTGGCGGATTGTCGAATGCGTCGTGGTCGATTTTGGAACGTAACCCGCGTCAGTGGAATTTGATTGAACATAATGCTGGCTCAATTCCAGAGCCTGTATACGGAGAAGAAAGTGGTGCGACTTCTGCATAAAGGCGCACCGCAGTAAATGCGGTAAGGTCTGCACTCGCACAAAAATCGGGGCTATAGCGCAGCTGGTAGCGCACCTGCATGGCATGCAGGGGGTCAGGGGTTCAAATCCCC
>CAYMNN010000189.1:0-1163 GCA_964391815.1 uncultured Candidatus Planktophila sp. | reverse complement strand
TTCTGTACGATAATTCTTGGTACGACCCCAGCCGATATAGTTTTCAGGTCACTGAATGTCATTGCTTTCAATGATTTAAATCCGCAAGCACCAACACATGTTTTGGTGATCCCAACTTTGCACACAGAAAATGCCGCAGGAGTTGCCCGCAATAGCGCGACCATCACCGCCGACCTTTTCTTGGCGGCAGATCAGATCGCCAAAGAACGCGGGCTCAACGGCTACCGAACTGTCTTTAACACCGGCGAAGACGCTGGCCAAACGGTTTTCCACGCTCACCTGCATCTTTTGGGCGGGCGTCCGATGGCATGGCCACCCGGTTAAAGATAGATTTATCCGCATATGGAGCGAACGCTAATCACCGTACCTAACGCCATTCCGATGGTTGCTGTTGTTGGTCCGCATGATGACAATCTACGAACAATCGAAGCGGCATTCCCTTCGGTCAACATCACTGTTCGCGGAAATGAAATCACTTTACGTGGCCCGCACACCGATTGCGCCAAGTTAGAAAACCTTTTTAACGAGCTCATGGTTGTTATTCGCAGCGGCAATATTTTAAATGTGGACGCAGTTACTCGCGCTATTGAAATGCTAGAACACGAACCAGTTGATCACCCAGCTGAAGTTATGTCATTGAACATTGTTAGCAACCGTGGACGAACAATTCGCCCAAAGACTGCCAACCAAAAGCGCTATGTAGATGCAATCGAAGATCACACAATTACTTTTGGAATCGGCCCAGCCGGTACCGGTAAGACCTATCTTGCAATGGCGATGGCAGTTGCTGCGTTGAATGCCAAGAAGATCAACCGAATCATCTTGACCCGTCCTGCAGTAGAAGCAGGGGAGCACCTTGGATTCTTGCCGGGAACCTTGAGCGAAAAAATTGATCCATACCTGCGCCCATTATTTGATGCCTTGCATGACATGATCGATATTGATTCGATCCCGCGCTTAATGCAATCAGGTGTTATCGAAGTTGCACCACTTGCTTACATGCGTGGTCGCACATTAAATGATGCTTTTGTCATTTTGGACGAAGCTCAAAACACAACCCCTGAGCAAATGAAGATGTTCTTAACCCGTCTTGGCTTTGGCTCAAAGATGGTTGTTACTGGCGATGTAACTCAAATCGATCTACCTAACGGTCAGAATTCAGG
>CAYMNN010000188.1:0-1183 GCA_964391815.1 uncultured Candidatus Planktophila sp. | reverse complement strand
AGCAGTCAGAAGCTGACTACCTAGATCTTTCAATCATTCCATTCCCAGAAATCAATCCAGAGCACGGTCGCGACACAATCGATGCACCAATTGACGGCTACTGCGTAGCTGCAAACGGTACAAATAACGAAGGTGGAGCTGACTTCTTGAAGTTTGCTGGAGATATCGAAGGTGTAAACGCAATTCTTAGCGCTAAGGATGCAAACGGACTTCCAATTCCGATGACATCTGCAAATAAGGGCCAAGATGTTTCACAATACGATCCATTCCAGAAGGAACAGCTTGCTGTAATGGCAGAAGCCAAGTACATCACTCAGTTCCTTGATCGCGATACTCGTCCAGACTTTGCAGGTCCAGTTGTTGGTCCAGCAATCCAGTCATGGTTCAAGAATCCAAAGGATGTTGCAAAGATCCAAGAGACTTTGCAGACACAGTGGGATGCACTACCTCCTCTAGCTTAATTAGTTGTTAATTTTTTAATTAACAATAAAGATTGAATTAGAGATAGGGTTATAAGTATGAGCTCGACGGCGAAAGACATCACTAAAGTCTCTCGCCGTCGAGCCTTTTCCAAGGCAGATCGCACAACACTTACCGCCTTCGTAGGTATTCCACTCTTCTTTCACTTACTGCTTGTGTGGATTCCAGCAGTATTAACAATTCTTCTTTCATTTACTTATTGGTCAGGTATTTCAATCAGCCGAATCAAATGGGCTGGACTTGCAAACTATAAAAATATTTTCTTTGATACTCCTGCATTTTGGGAAGGTCTACAAAACAACACGATCTGGCTTTTGTGGTTTGCCGGTATTGCCACACCACTAGGAATTTTGCTTGCTTACCAAATCGATCGACAGATTCGCGGGCACAAGTTTTACGAAACCGCCTACTACTTGCCTGTAGTTCTTTCATTGGCAGTAACCGGAATTATTTGGAACTTTTTGCTTCGCCCAGACGGCTTTGTAAATGGCCTCATGGGACGAGACATTGATAACGCAATTTCTTTCTTCGGAAATTACGACATTAATATCTACGTGATTTTGACTATCGCTTCCTGGCGACATATTGGCTACATCATGCTTTTGTATTTAGCTGGCTTAAAGTCCGTAGATATGGCACTTCGTGAGGCATCTGCCCTTGATGGAGCTACTGAATGGCAGACCTTTAAGAAGGTCATTTTCCC
>CAYMNN010000187.1:0-1196 GCA_964391815.1 uncultured Candidatus Planktophila sp. | reverse complement strand
AGGTTATTCGCGTAACTGGATGTATGTATATAAAGGTAGTCGTAGTAACTAGAGCGTGTATCTGTTGATAAACCATAAAACCCCTGCTCACCACGGGGATTGGCCTTGTATAAGGTGTGGGCAACACCAGGGAAAAGATGTGGATAAGAATGGGTAGTAGGACCGCTCATTACCAACCACACCCTTTCCACTTCTTCTACACCGTGGTTATCCACGGATTTCCTGTTCAACACCCACGTTATCCCCAAGTTATCCCCAACTGGGGGTAAAGAGTGGCAATTCGGACATATAGCCCAAATCAACCGCGGGTTATCGTGCTTGCTGCTTGATACGGGTGGTGAGCTCGTTGACCTGGTTATAGATCGAACGGCGCTCAGCCATTAATTGACGGATCTTTCTATCGGCGTGCATAACCGTTGTGTGGTCACGCCCACCAAATGTTTGGCCGATCTTCGGCAAGGAAAGCTCAGTGAGCTCTCGGCACAAGTACATCGCGATCTGGCGAGCATTCACCAAAACTCGAGACCGTGAAGTTCCACATAAATCATCGATAGTCAGACTGAAGTACGCCGCGGTTTGAGCCATGATCGTCGCGCCTGTGATTTCAGGATTAGTTTCATTAGGAATCAAATCCTTTAAAACAATTTCAGCAAGTGACATGTCAACACTTTGACGATTAAGTGATGCAAAAGCGGTAACGCGAATCAAAGCACCTTCAAGTTCGCGGATGTTTGTTGAAATCTTACTTGCGATAAATTCCAAAACATCATCCGGTGCGTTTAATTTATCTTGGGCAGCTTTCTTGCGCAGAATCGCAATACGAGTTTCTAGTTCTGGTGGCTGAATATCTGTAATCAAACCCCACTCGAAACGAGAACGTAAACGATCTTCAAGTGTCGTCAACTGCTTTGGTGGGCGGTCACTTGAAATAACGATCTGTTTATTTGCGTTATACAAAGTATTAAATGTATGGAAGAACTCTTCTTGTGTACGCTCTTTATTTTCTAAGAACTGAATGTCATCAACTAACAAAATATCTAGATCACGATAGCGGCGCTGGAAAGCAGAAGCCTTATCATCACGAATTGAATTAATAAAGTCATTTGTAAACTCTTCTGATGAAACATACTTAACACGCACGTTTCCGTATAATTCTTGGGCATAAGCACCAATAGCGTGCAACAAGTGTGTTTTAC
>CAYMNN010000186.1:0-1196 GCA_964391815.1 uncultured Candidatus Planktophila sp. | reverse complement strand
CACAGAAGCGGGTTCTTTCAGGCATTCAGCCAACAAGTGACTCCTTCCACCTGGGCAATTATTTAGGCGCCCTTAAGCAATGGGTTGAACTGCAAGATGGAAACGATGCTTTCTATTGCATTGTTGATCTGCACGCCTTAACTGGTGAAATAGAGCCGGCGCTGTTTAGAAAGCGAACCTTGGCATCTGCTGCCCAATTAATCGCACTTGGTATTTCACCTGAAAAATCAACACTCTTTGTTCAGTCCCATGTTGCAGAGCACAACCAACTGGGCTGGATCATGGAATGTTTAGCTGGCTTTGGCGAGGCAAGCCGAATGACTCAGTTCAAAGATAAGTCGGCAAAGGGTGGCGCAGACAGCGCACGTGTTGGGCTCTTTACGTATCCGATGTTGCAAGCTGCAGATATTCTTTTGTATCAAGCGCACTATGTTCCAGTTGGAGAAGATCAACGCCAACACATCGAACTAACACGTGATTTAGCTACTCGATTTAATTCACGATTTGGTGAAACTTTTAGATTGCCAGAAGGTTACATTTTGAAGGCTGGGGCAAAGATTTTTGATCTACAAGAACCAACGTCAAAGATGAGCAAATCATCAGGTTCTGTTGCTGGTGTTCTGGAAATCATGGATACACCAGAGGCAAATATCAAGAAGATAAAGAGCGCAGCAACAGATGCGGGCCGCGAAGTGAAGTTTGATGAAAAAGAAAAGCCTGGCATTAGCAATTTGCTCACAATTCATTCCGCGCTTTCTGGTCGTTCGATTTCAGAGCTAGAAAATGAGTTTGAAGGCAAGGGTTATGGAGATTTCAAGGGCGCAGTTGCCGAAGTAGTTGTTGAATACCTGCGCCCAATCCGAGCCAAAGCGCTGGAACTGCTGGAAGATGAAAAGCACCTGATTGATTTGCTTCACAATGGAGCGCACAAGGCCCGAGAAGTTGCCAGTGCGACCCTCTCAGATACCTATAAGAATCTAGGTTTAGTGAAGTAGTAGGGCTAGCCCCTCAACCCCTAGTTGAGAGTTTTCCAAAACGTTACACCCCCGAGACCGAAAACGCCCTTGGCATGTTGAGTTTATTCATGCGTAAGTAATAGGCTCGCGATCACACAAAGCTTCTTTAATTACCTTTAAACAGGGAGTTATTGAAGATCCCCTTGAATCCTTGGAGGAAAATTGAAGAAAGTATTTCGT
>CAYMNN010000185.1:0-1199 GCA_964391815.1 uncultured Candidatus Planktophila sp. | reverse complement strand
GTAGAACTGTTATCCGAGGAGTTCGTGGTCGTAAAGTAAGTCTTTCTGGGCGGTTTATCAAATGAGAATCACGTTGACAAAGGGCGTTTTTCTCCGATATTGAAGATTTTTTTGACCATCTTTTTAAAAAGAAATCGCGTCATCGATTACCCAATCTCTCAAGGTTTGGTTGAGAGATGACTTACTATTTTTCAATGTCCAACCACCAGAGTTTTGTTCCAGAGGGCCAGAGCGAAAACTCGCACGCCTTTGTTGAGCAGACCTTGGATGGTGAAACTTTGCCAGGAATCTCAGAAGGCGAGATTGTCGTCATCAGATCAACTCGTCGAAAGAAAAACATCTCGGCCTATCGCCAAGGCGGACGGATCGTGGTTTCGATTCCGGCCCGCATGAGCAAGGCTGATGAGCGAGAAATGGTTCCGCAAATGGTTGCCAAGATCAGGGCTCAAGAGGCTGCAGCCACCATGAGCGAGGAAACCCTGCAGGCGCGGGTAGATCAGCTGCTGACCGAGCTGGCACCTGAGATCACTCTGCGTCCATCATCAATTAATTGGCGTGGAATGCGCGAGCGCTGGGGCTCGTGCACAGGCACCGACCGAACCATCAGGATTTCAGACCGGCTCAAGGGCGCACCCGACTATGTCGTGGACTATGTCCTGTTCCATGAGGCGATCCACCTGCAGTACTTCGACCACGGACCCGAATTCAAGGCGCTGCTGGCCAGATTCCCGCGTGAGGACCAGGCTGAGGCGTATTTGAGCGGGTATGAGGCGGCCGAGAACGCTCTGACCGCCCCAGAAGCTCTAAAAAAACTCCTAAATAAAGAGGGTTAGATAGGCGTGTTTGAGCGTGTTGGCGAGTAATCTCGTACACAACGCCTGCCCCATACGGGGAGCATCCCAATGGGATCGCACGCGTCGATAGGAGGAAAAGAATGACAGCAGAGACATACAAAGGTGACGCTTACTGCGTTAAGTGCAAAGAGAAGCGTGAATTCGAGGGAACCGTAAAGGTCTCAGACTCTGGTCGTCGCATGGCACAAGGCATCTGCCCAGTGTGTGGCACCAAGGTCAATCGCATCCTTGGCAAAGCACAGTAATTAAATTTCGTTTCCAGTAAGTGAGCTCGATTTCACTTACGAACGTCTAGCGTTACAAAAGGCCCTCGCACTATTTCGGTGCGGGGGTCTTTTGCTTTCC
>CAYMNN010000184.1:0-1206 GCA_964391815.1 uncultured Candidatus Planktophila sp. | reverse complement strand
TACCCACAAAATGGCGGAAGCAAACAAGGCGTTTGCTCACTACCGCTGGTAATTGTTAAGTAAACAAAGAACTTACGAAAAGACGAGAAGAGGAATATAAGTGTCAACAGTAGAGAAGATCGATCTAGCTACGGTTCGCAACATTGGAATCATGGCGCACATCGACGCGGGAAAAACCACAACTACTGAGCGCATCCTTTTCTACACCGGTATTAACTACAAGATCGGTGAAGTTCACGAAGGTGCTGCAACCATGGACTGGATGGAGCAGGAGCAAGAGCGTGGTATCACGATCACTTCAGCTGCAACTACATGTATGTGGAACAAGCACCTCATCAACATCATTGATACACCAGGTCACGTTGACTTTACTGTTGAAGTAGAGCGTTCACTCCGTGTTCTAGATGGCGCTGTTGCAGTGTTCGACGGTGTTGCAGGTGTAGAGCCACAATCTGAAACTGTATGGCGTCAAGCAGATCGTTACTCAGTTCCTCGTATTTGTTTTGTTAACAAGCTAGACCGTACAGGTGCATCTTTTGATAAGTGCGTTGGCATGATCAAGGATCGTCTAAACGCTGTTGCTCTAGTTCTACAACTTCCAATCGGTGCAGAATCTGACTTCCTTGGTGTTGTCGATCTAATTGCGATGAAGGCACTTACCTGGCGTGGAGAAACACAAAAGGGTGAAGATTACGCAGTTGAAGAAATTCCAGCTGACATGCTTGCTGCAGCAACTGCAGCTCGCGCAGAGATGCTAGAAACTCTTGCTGAAAATGATGATCAGCTCATGGAGAAGTTCCTAGAAGGAATCGAACTAACAGAAGCAGAAATCATTGCCGGTATCCGTCGTGCAACTCTTGCTGCAAAGCTTTCACCAGTTCTAACTGGTTCAGCATTCAAGAACAAGGGCGTACAGCCAATGCTTGATGCCGTTGTTCGCTACCTTCCAAGCCCACTAGATGTGGATGCAATCGTCGGTCACGACATGAACGATGCAGAGAAGGAAATCAAGCGTCTACCAAAGAACGATGAACCTTTCTCAGCACTTGCTTTCAAGATCATGACAGATCCACACCTTGGAAAGCTCACATTTATCCGCGTGTACTCAGGTGTTCTAGAGACTGGTTCAACAATCTTGAACTCAGCAAAGGACCGCAAGGAGCGCATCGGAAAGATTTACCAGATGCACGCTAACAAGCGCGAAGA
>CAYMNN010000183.1:0-1207 GCA_964391815.1 uncultured Candidatus Planktophila sp. | reverse complement strand
GAGTTTGAAGCTCTTGAGAAGGTTCTAATCTCCGAGCCACGTCGATAAGGCCATCCTGTAATGCGTCAGGGCGGTGAGGGTCGCGCACGTTTGTTGTTGGTGATCTTGATTGTCACTTCGCTCTTTCTGATTACCTTGGATTTGCGCGGCGTAAAAGTTCTAGACAGCTTTAGGCAGGGGACACAGACTGTTCTTTCACCCTTCCAGCGAGCTGGCGCAGCGGTTTTCAATCCTGTTAAAAACTTTTTCTCCGATGTTACAAATCTTGGTCGCACCGGAAACCAAATTGAAAAGCTGGAAGCAGAAAATGCTGAATTAAAGCTTCAGCTACTTAATCGCAAAAATGCTGATGGCCAGCTAGAACAACTTCAAAATATTTTAGATTTAGCAGGAACGGCTGGCTACAAAATTGTAAATGCCAAAGTGATTAGTCACGGTTCAAGCCAATCTTTTGCTCAGACCATCACCATTGATTCTGGAAGCAATGCTGGTATTAAGAAAAACATGACAGTTCTTTCACAGTTTGGTTTGGCCGGAGTCGTTAAGGATGTTTATCCAAATTCGGCATTGATTCAATTGGCAAGTGATCCTGGGTTCAAAGTCGGTGCACGAATTGCCGGATCTCAACAGATAGGCATACTTACAGGCAGCGGTAATCGTTCTGCAAGCCTGCAATTGCTTGATAATTCAACGACAGTAAAGGTTGGCGATGTTTTACTTGCTCGCGGAAGTGTGGCAAATCGTCCCTTTGTTCCTGGTGTTCCACTGGGTTATGTCAGCCGCGTCGATAATTCGGCGGGCGCCGTAGCTCAAACCGCCACTATCCGTTACTACACAAACTTTTCAACGCTAGGTATTGTTGCAGTAGTTGTCAGCGGCCCAACATCAAATCCTGGCGATGCACTGGTGCCACAAAAGCCTCAAGTGACACCAGTACCTACAGTTACCGTCACTGTTACCCCGTCACCAACAGCAAATAACTAATTGCGATGCTTACACGTCAGATCTCGATTGCTACACCAATCTTCCTGCTGATCTTCTTAATTCAAGAAGCGGTTATTTCGCAGTTTCGTTTACCTGGTGGGGGATTTTCAATCTTGTTGATTTTCGCCTTAACCTGGGCGGTTCTAAGTCAACCCGAAGTAGCAGCGGTAATTGGTTTTGCATCTGGAATCTTGATGGATCTTTCGCAGAGCGCCGGTGGCCC
>CAYMNN010000182.1:0-1225 GCA_964391815.1 uncultured Candidatus Planktophila sp. | reverse complement strand
GCGGTGCGAACAATGACGCCAGATTCTTCTGGGATTAAGTTCTTAAGAATTGACTTCAAACGTGCGCGTTCTTCTTCAGGAAGACGCTTTGAAATTCCAGACATTCCGCCACCTGGAACAAAGACAACATGGCGGCCAGGTAAGGAAATCTGGCTAGTCAGGCGTGCACCCTTTTGGCCAATTGGATCCTTAGTTACCTGAACTAATACTGGCTGGCCAGTCTTTAGAACAGTTTCAATCTTGCGTGGTTGTGATTCTGAGATACCTGCAGCATCCCAATTCACTTCGCCCGCATACAAAACTGCGTTGCGACCCTTACCAATATCAACGAATGCAGCTTCCATAGAAGGCAGAACATTTTGTACGCGACCAAGGTAAACGTTTCCAACGTAGGAAACATTGCTGTTGCGGTTAACGTAGTGCTCAACCATGACGCCATCTTCGATCACAGCGATCTGAGTACGATCTGCAATCTGGCGAACAAGCATTTCGCGATCAACATTTTCGCGACGGGCTAGGAATTCGCCATCAGTAATAATTGTTCCGCGCTTGCGGTATGGCTCGCGGTATTCGCTACGTCCACCACGATCGTTGCGGTCATAGCGATCATTGCGATCGCGACGGTTACGGTTGTTGCGATCATTGCGGTCATTACGATCTGTGCGTGCTGGACGCTCTGGACGTTCACGCTTTTCGCGAACCTTTACAACAGTGATGACACCATCTTCTTCGATGGTCTCCCCTGGAGTTACACCTTCACCTGTTGCGCGACGGCGACGACGGCGACGAGTTGAAGTTGAACCTTCAGCTGAGCTCTCTTCGCCGCTATCTTCACTTGAATCTTCTTCAGAATTTTCAGTATTTGTTGCATCGGCAGAACCAGGCTTGCGACGACCGCGGCCACCACGACGGCGGCGGCGATTGCGATTGCCGCGTTCTTCAGATTCAGCTGATCCGCCTTCGGTGGTTGCAGCTTTTTCTGTACTTTCTTTTGGTTCAGCGCTGTCTTTCTTAGCAACAGCTTTTTTCGCTGGCTTAGCTGCGCTTTCTTTCTTGGCAGCAGGCTTTTCAGGTGCTGCTTGAAAAATAGGGACCGGAATTGCTGCGGCCTTCTTACGGGTTGTCTTCTTTTCTTCAGTTACTTCTGCAACTGGAGCATCAGCCTTAGCCGATGCTTTTTTAACCGCACGCTTGCGCGGTGTTTTAGGCTCAATCGCCATGGCAC
>CAYMNN010000181.1:0-1225 GCA_964391815.1 uncultured Candidatus Planktophila sp. | reverse complement strand
CTGCCACGTTCGATCGCCACTAAGCCTGATTGAGCCAGTTCGCGAATGCCAAAACGCTCTAGAGCGTTAAGTAGGTCACTGATTTTTGCAGCATCCCCCGTTGCTTCCAGGGTCAAGGATTCTGAATCTTCATCAACGATTACTGCGCCATAGGTTTCTAGCACCGCGTCAACATCAAAACGATTCTTAGAAGTTGCCGAAATTTTTACTAATAGAAGTTCGGCCTGGACTGAATCATCCAGCTTTAGTTCAGCGATATGAATGACGTTAACCAACTTATCCAACTGTCGAATAACTTGTTCAAGTGAGTGACTTTCGACATTGATAACAATAGTCATTCGCGAAATGTCAGGATTTTCAGTTGGTCCTACAGCCAATGAATCGATGTTGTAGGCACGACGTGAGAAAAGACCTGCAACACGTGCAAGTACACCTGGTGAGTTTTCAACTAGAACTGAAAGCGTGTGCGTACTCATTAGAGCTCCTGTGAATCCCAGTCAGGCGCCATTTCGCGCGCAATTTTAATGTCATCATTTGAAGTTCCCGCAGCAACCATTGGCCACACCATTGCATCGCGAAATACTCGGAAATCGACAACTACAGGTTGATCGTTAATTGAATTAGCAAGTTTGATAACCGCATCAACATCTTCTGGTCGATCACAGGTTAATCCGACGCAACCCATAGCGTCGGCAAGCTTTACGAAATCTGGCACTCGCTTTGATTCCAAATTAGTGTTCGAATAACGACCCTCGTAGAACAATGTTTGCCATTGGCGAACCATTCCCAAAGATTCATTGTTGATGATTGCAACCTTGATCGGAATATTGTTAAGTGCACAGGTCACTAATTCTTGATTTGTCATCTGGAAACAGCCATCACCATCAATAGCCCAAACAATCTTGTCTGGTGCGCCAACTTTTGCACCCATGGCAGCAGGAACTGCGTAACCCATTGTTCCTAAACCGCCTGAGTTCAACCAAGTGCGAGGGTTTTCGTACTTTACAAATTGCGCAGCCCACATTTGATGCTGTCCGACACCTGCAACATAAACAGCTTCTGGTCCAGTAAGTGCACTGATGCGTTCGATTACATATTGTGGCGACAGCGAGCCATCTTTAGGAGTGTCATAACCAAGTGGATAAGTCGCACGCAGTTTGTTCATTGCCGCAAGCCATGGCGCAAGATCAGCGCGCCCCTTTGCAAATTCAGCCTTTACTGCAGG
>CAYMNN010000180.1:0-1242 GCA_964391815.1 uncultured Candidatus Planktophila sp. | reverse complement strand
GCCTTTACAGCCTTAACAACGTTGTGTGTGCCATTGCAATTCTTCTCAGGATCTGTTGAGTATCCGCAGCCGCAAGCGCCCATTGTGTTTCTCCTCTTTCGTTTCGTTACTTCACTGGAATAGAGTTTACGTGTGATCAGAGGTTTTGTCCTTGCCAGTGCGTTGGCGCTATCTGTGATGCCACCGGTTAATGCTTATCAATTCCAAGATGGCAGCGTTGAAGTTGCATTTAAATCTCGCTCTATTGCTGCCGCCGTTACTGAAAGTGGAAATACTCGCGGGCCGGCGCTGGCGGTTATGAAGGATGACACTGTGTTGCTCGGTGGCGGGCGCGCGGGTGGTGAAATATTTACCTTTAATAAAGATGGCAAGACGCTTCGAAAGTTGGGCAGCTTTATTCCGGCTAATCGTCGAGTTATGGATTCACGGTTTGCGATTAACGATATTGCGGTGCTTTCAGAAAGCGTGAGCGCAGCAAGGCTTTTGATCTCTTACCCACGATTGGGTACGGGGCGATCATGTGTTGAAATCGCAGTTGATGAGCTTGCCTATGATCGAAAAAGACAGCGGATCAAGTTTGTTTCAAATTGGTATGTAACTAAGCCATGTGTTCCGATCTCTGCGGTGCAGCACACTGGCGGGCGCTTTGAAGTAATTGATAAGAACAATGTGTATGTGACCTTTGGAGACTTGGGTTATTCAGCAATTGATGAGCGAAGCAAGCGTGGAGATTTAGGTTCAATATTTAAGTTATCTGCCAAGTCTGCATCGCGAGTTTCTGAAGGACATCGCAATCCACAAGGAATTGTCATGTATGACAAGGTGCATTTGTTGGCTGCTGAACACGGGCCACGTGGCGGCGATGAATTGAATTTGATTAAGCAAGGTAGTGATTATGGATGGCCATTTGTTTCATACGGTCAGCCATATGGTGGTGGTGACTATGTTCGCCCAGGAAAAACTGGAACACATGCGGGATATCCAGAACCACTTACTTATTGGTCTCCATCGATTGCACCAACTGAATTAGTGCAGCTGCCAAAGCAGGGCTGGGGTAATTGGAACGGCGCGGTTGTGCTGGGCACGTTGCGCGAAGAGGTGCTTGTTTTCATTAAGTTGAATCAAAACCTGCAGGTGGTTGAAAAGATTCAAGTTGATGTTGGTCATCGAGTCCGTGATCTAGAAATGCTCAGTAACGGTTCGATGGTGATGAGTACAGATTCTGGACAGTTAATCACTGTC
>CAYMNN010000179.1:0-1255 GCA_964391815.1 uncultured Candidatus Planktophila sp. | reverse complement strand
GAAACCGCTGCGATTCCAGCATGAGCCGAACGCAAAATTGGGCGACCCATCAAAGCAACCTTGGCACCTGCATCTTGAAACGCTGCAAGCTCTTCATCAGTGATTCCGCCTTCGGGTCCAATAATGATCAAAAGGTTTTGCACATTGTGAGAAGAAATTTGATCTGACAGTTTGTGTGTAGCACTTTCATGGAAAACAATTGCTAGATCGCTTAACTTTATTGCTTCACAGATTTGTGCTGTTGTTGCAAGATCCAAAACGTGCGGAATTCTATAGCGGCGAGATTGCTTACTAGCTTCGCGCGCGGTGATTGCAAATTTATCGGTGCCTTTACCAATACTGCGGCTAGCAGCCCAAGGGACAATACGATCAACACCAGATTCAGTTAATAGCTCAATTGCCTCTTTTGCGCGATCACCTTTAGGAAGTGCCTGCACAACAGTGATTGTTGTTGCTAACGCTTCTTGATAACCGGAATCAATAACTTGCACCTGCATCGATTTCTTGGAAACCTCTATAGCTTTTACTTGCGACCACGCACCGTTGCCATCACTGAGCATGAATTCGGCACCTGCTTGCATTCGCAAAACGCGAATCGCGTGGTTGGCATCCTCATTACTAAATTCGTAATGTGCACCCACTGTCGTAGGCAAATCCTCTACAAAGAAGAGTGTGAACATTACTTGTTAAACACTCCCTTGATCTTGCCAAAAATAGAACCGTCCTGGCCCTTCACGTGTGCATCGCTAGATTTTTCACCACGAATTTCGGCAAATTTACGGAGTAATCTTTCTTCTTCTTTGCTCAGCTTTGTTGGCGTGTTGACTTCGATATGAACGATTAGATCGCCGCGATCACCGCGACGCAAACGGGTCATTCCTTTACCCTTGATAACAACCGGTGTTCCGCTTTGGGTTCCTGGCTTAATGTTGACATCAACTGGGCCATCAAGTGATTCAACGGTCACTGTTGTACCAAGGGATGCAGCAACCATGCTGATGTCTAACTGCATGTGCAGAGTGTCGCCTTCGCGAACTAAGTATTCGTGGCGTTCTTCAACGATTTCTACATATAGGTCACCAGCAGGTCCCCCGCCAGCACCAACTTCGCCGCGGCCAGACATCTGAATTCTGTTTCCAGTTTCAACACCAGCTGGAATCTTTACATCAATTGTTTGACGACTACGCACGCGGCCTTCGCCAGCGCATTCACGACAAGGACTCTTGATGACGCTTCCGTATCCATTACATGTATT
>CAYMNN010000178.1:0-1258 GCA_964391815.1 uncultured Candidatus Planktophila sp. | reverse complement strand
GCAAGAGCATCTCAGCCCTTGGCTTTGATCAAGTACGCAAGAGCATCTCAGCCTTTGCTTTTAGTCTTAAGGAAAAGTTCAAATCTGAAACTGGATCTATTTCAGTGATTGTGATTGGCCTATTCGTGATTACCGTTGCTTCCCTGATGGTAATGACAGATGTGTCTTCAATAATTGTTGCAAAACGTTCATTAGTACAAGCAACCGAGGCAGCTGCACAAAGGGGAGTTCACACTTTAGATAAGAGTAAGTATTACCAGGGCAAGGCAAATATGTTCACCGTTCCGCTGGCAATTGCAACTCAAAGAGCTCACCCCGTGATTCCAATTGATTGCATGCGGGGTGGAGTCGAAGTTTTTCTGGAGCTTAATTCGTGGAGCAACGATCAGAGCGATATGAAGTGGAATCAATTGAAAGATATTGAGCTTACAAATTTTGATTGCGATGGCACATCTCTCGAGATAAGTACACGGTCTGAGATGAAACTTCCTTTCCAGATTCCATTTTCCAGAACAAATTCCGTGTTTTTAACGGCTACTGCGGGGACAACAAATAAGGTTCAAGAGGGTTTCTACTTGTTTGGAATTCGGATTAATTGAGAAACCACTTGAAGTTAATGGATCGTTACGCGGTACATCGCCCGAATTCGAGCATTCGCATGCGCAACCATGGTTGGCTATCCTTAACCCATGGCCGCGCGCGAATATCAATTAGAGATAGATGCCATCGATGCGACCCTTGTTTCAATTGAAAAGGTTTTGGATCTGCCTAAGCTGCGCAAGCAAGCAGAAGAGTTAGAGGTAGAAGCGGGAGTTCCGAATCTTTGGGATGACCCAGAGGCGGCACAAAAGATCACCAGCCGCTTATCTCGCGTTCAATCAGAGATCGCAAAGTTATCTGGGCTGCGCCAGCGCGTAGAAGATCTGCCAATTCTTTTTGAATTAGCTGCAGGTGAGCCCGGCGGTATTGAAGATGCTGAGAAAGAACTGGATGCGGTTAAGAAAGCTGTCAGCGAACTTGAAGTACAGACCCTATTAAATGGCGAATACGATGATCGTGATGCTTTGATCACTATTCGTTCAGAAGCCGGTGGCGTAGAAGCTGCCGACTGGGCCGAAATGATCATGCGAATGTATTTGCGTTACTGCGAACGGCACTCATTTAAAGTAGATGTTCTAGAAACTTCATATGCAGAAGAAGCAGGAATCAAATCAACAACATTTAAAGTTTCAGCACCGTACGCCTATGGAACTTTGTC
>CAYMNN010000177.1:0-1264 GCA_964391815.1 uncultured Candidatus Planktophila sp. | reverse complement strand
AGCAGTGCAACTGGTACAACAACACAGGTTAAGTAATCAACAACTAAATCCAATATGTGACCATCAATGCGGGGAGCATGGATAGTTACATCAATCTTTCGAGCAATCGGGCCATCTAGGCCATCTAAAACTTGGCAGACGATAAGCCAAAGCAATGCTTGCCGCCATTCACCGTTAAACACCGCTTGAAGTGCGACCAAGCCCGCTGCCGCGCCGCTTGCAGTTAATACATGCAATACATATCCGGCGCGCTTTGAACCTTGCGATGGCTTTGATGAACTCACATCGCTTACTTTAGTGCAAGCGCTCTTTCCCCTATCCTGAGAACATATGAATTTAAGGGTGAGAATCTCGTTTCTACGAGATAAGAGAGCGCAGCGGACGTGGTTAGCGCTGGTTCTTGCCTGGGTTGTTATTCGAACCCTTGTAATACGAGATGTTTTCGGGGGCTATGGGGTTAATCCTCTGGTCTATTTTTTAATAGACCTATGTTCAGCTATTCCTTATGCGATTTTGTCAGGCAGAGCGGTTGTTAACTTCTTAGATAAGAACTGGATCTCATTTCGGAAAAACAGTTTTTTTGCGCTCTTCTTCTTTTATATGCCCGATATGTATGTCCTTACTACTGCCGAAGAAGTACCAACTTCTTTATTAATGGGATTTTTGCTGTCCATAGCAATCTTTAGTGGCTTTGCCCTTTACGGTTTTCGCCGAAACATAAAGAAGGCAGTTAGGAAATAATGAGAATTCTCTTAACTGGTTTTGAACCTTTCGGAAATGCGACAAGTAATCCATCTGCTGAAATAGTCAAGCAAATCAGTATGGAGAATGTCTTTACTGCCATCCTTCCGGTTGCATATACGAAATCAGCCGAACACCTTCTTGCCTTGATCGCAGAACATAATCCAGATGTCGTTATTTGTTTAGGTCAAGCAGAAGGACGTACACAGATAACACCAGAAAAAGTTGCAATTAATCTAGATGATGCACGTCTTGCAGATAACGAAGGTGTATTGCGCAGTGATGTAAAGATCCTTGAAGGTGGCCCTGATGCTTACTTTTCTACGCTTCCAGTAAAAGATATTGTTGAAGCGATAAAAAATGCCGGCATACCAGCTGCCGTTTCGCTCAGTGCTGGCGCATTTTTGTGTAACCATGTTTTCTACGTTGCACAGAACAAGTTTGCTGGCACGCATGTTCGCAGCGGATTTGTGCATGTTCCATTAATGGACTCGCAGGCACCTGAATTTCCAGGGTTACCAAC
>CAYMNN010000176.1:0-1267 GCA_964391815.1 uncultured Candidatus Planktophila sp. | reverse complement strand
ATGTGATGAATTACGCAACACTAATGTTGCGTAAATACAGAAGGTGCCCTAGAGTCTTTCGGTAGATACCTAGCCGAGAGAAGATGCCCTTGTTTAAAAGATCCGCCCTGATTGCCGTTGTTCTAGCCCTTTTTGCAACCATCCTGACCGGGTGCTCATCATCTGATGAGCAAGCCGCCGAAGTCACTGAGCTGACTATTTATTCAGGCCGATCCGAAGAATTCATTGCACCATTTTTTGCCCAATGGGAAGCCCAGTCAGGAATCAAACTGAACATCCGCTACGGTGATTCAGCCGAACTTGCAGCGCAAATTCTTGAAGAAGGCAGCAATTCTCCGGCCGATCTATTTTTGGCACAAGATGCCGGTTCCCTTGGCGCAGTAGCCCAGGCTGGTTTATTCACACAATTAAATGATTCCGTTGCTTCAGCAATTCCTGCCCAATACGTTGCTGCAAATCGCAACTGGGTCGGTGTTACAGGTCGCGCTCGCGTATTTGCATACGCCCCAGATCGCGTAAAAGTATTGCCACAATCAGTTGCTGATTTAACAAAGCCTGAATACAAAAACCAAGTTGGTATCGCACCAACTAATGCATCTTTCCAAGCTTTCGTAACTGCGTTGATTGAAAGTAAGGGCGCAGATTTTGCTAAGTCTTGGCTTAAAGGCTTGCAAGCAAATGGCGTAAAGATCTATCCAAAAAACAGCGCCATTGTTGAAGCAATCGATAAGGGCGAGATTTCAATTGGTCTTGTTAACCACTATTACATCTGGGAAGTAAGTGAAGGCTTGGGCCGAGCAATTAATGTAAAGAACGGCTTCTTTGCAACAGGTGATCTTGGAAACCTGATTAACGTTTCAGGTGCAGGCGTTCTGGCATCTAGCAAGAAATATGCCGCGGCCGAAGACCTCATCAACTTCTTAACCAGCGCCCCAACCCAAGCAAAGTTTGTCTCAGATACTCACGAATACTCGCTATTGCCTGATGCAGCAGCCCCAACCGATGTGCCTACTTTGGATCAAATCGGAGCCCCAGCTGTTGATTTAAATACTTTGAAAAACATCAAGGCAACTCAGGACCTACTTATTGAGGTTGGACTGCTGTAAAAAATGCCAACAACTTTCCCCGAAAGCACCAAGGTTGCACTGTCGCAAAGTGCGCGTAATCAGCGCGCTGTGCGCGGTGGGCTAAATGGTGCTGTGGGAATTGTTGCTGCTTTAGCCCTGATTCCTATTGGTTATTTGCTGGTTCGAGCTAGCCAAAAGCC
>CAYMNN010000175.1:0-1278 GCA_964391815.1 uncultured Candidatus Planktophila sp. | reverse complement strand
ATGGCAGTTAACTTTCCGGCCTTTGCCCAGCGGGTAACTGTTTTTGGATTAACGTGAAAACGTTGTGCAACCTCTTTGGGGGTCAATAGAACTTCGGCATCAGGGATGCGGTTCATGGTGACTCCTCTAGCTTTTTGACTACCTGCGTGGACTGTCCGTTTTGGACCGTATTGGGGTGAAGTATTGCGATTAAATCAGCGTGAAGCAATACCTATGAGGCTTGCTCGTATGCCTGAACTAAGCGCCAACGGGACATCAATCGTTGATATCCAACGCCAGCCATCATTCCATCTGCGGCAGCAAGGCCAGCAACAGAGTGCGTCACATCTTCGATCGATGCATCTGATTCAAGGCCTTCTTCACCTGAATCACGCAGTGCGCGATCCATGTAATTTGCTAAACCGCCGTAATCAAGTTCAACTAATGATTCTGGGTGAAACATTTCAAGCCACGCAAGAAGATTTTCTAACTCTTGTTCAACAGGGCCATCGCCAAATGCATTTAAAACAGCATCATGGGCGCTGCTACAGCGTTGTTTTGCGTTAGCAATACTTGTTAATGCCCGGCAATACAAACCATCTGCATTTCTTCCACGAGTTCGCTCCTCTGGTGCAAACAAAATAAACCAACGCGGAGGAATAATCCATGTCTCATTAAGAATGTGTGGGACTTTATCTTCGAGCAGATCAACACCTGCTGTGATTACATCTTCAATTGCCGGAGAAATGAAATACGGAACAACGGTGCTTGGCAAAGATTCTTTAAAATTATCTAGCGCTCCCCAACAACGCATCGCAGTTGCCCACGGTGCAACGTAACGGATTCCGTCACGATCAAAAATATGCACGCCATCAGGTCGACCAGCTGGAGGTTCTGGTTGAACAACGCGATGTAACGCTAACTCTTCTTCTTTATTAAAAGAGAATGGATCGATTTCTAGATTTTGCCACCGTAAACGATCGGCAGGTTCAAATGCCGACAGTGGTTCGTAGATACGAAGTGAAGCTACGTAAGGTGTAGGTCTCACGCACGTGGAATGTAGTTGCCCTCAGCAAAGGGATCGTCATCATCCTTGCGTGAGGTTGTATCGATCTCGCCGTGAAGTTCCTTGGCAAGACGATCTAAATCCATATCTTGCGCGTTATATTTCAAATCACGTGCAACTTTTGTTTGCTTCGCTTTTGCGCGGCCGCGACCCATGGGCGACCTCCTTCACTAATTGCTGTGCGTCAGGGAGGTAGGTTATCGCGCTTGGCGAGTACCTTCCAACAGAACTTC
>CAYMNN010000174.1:0-1307 GCA_964391815.1 uncultured Candidatus Planktophila sp. | reverse complement strand
GCTGGTCGCGTGATTGATTACTTAAATGAGCGAAATAAGAACCAACCGCTATCCCCCATCGCTGCTGAAATTTACAACGCCGATGAATATGCAAAATCTATGGAATACGGAACAGCAAAGTACAAAGTCGAATTGTTAACGTCGGTAGTCAGCACGGTTGTAATGCTTTCAGCCATTATTTTGGGGTGGTTTGCTTGGTTAGATGAAATCATCAGAGAACGTTTTAGCAATGACATCGCAATCACGGTTATCTTCGTTGGAGTATTGATCGCAGTTTCAATGATTGGTTCATTACCAGTTGGTTACTACTCGACATTTGTTATTGAAGAAAAATATGGTTTCAACAAAACAACTAAGAAATTATTTGTCACCGATGCCATCAAGGGTCTTGCGCTTTCACTTGGGATTGGTTTACCTCTGCTTGCACTAATCGCATTGGTCTATCAAGAACTACAAAGCACATTTTGGCTAGTTGGTTGGTTACTGGTATCAGCTTTTTCATTGTTTATGTTTGTTTTCGGAACCCGCATCTTCTTGCCGATGTTTAACAAGCTAAAGCCACTTCCAGAAGGCGAATTGCGCACAGCTGTTGAGGATTACTGCCAGTCACAAGGTTTTCCATTATCTAAGTTGTATGAAATGGATGCATCTAAGCGTTCGACTAAGTTAAATGCTTTCTTTTCAGGCATGGGCAAGGTAAAAATCATCGGTCTTTATGACACCTTGATCGAAAAGTTAACTACGAAAGAGACCGTTGCGGTTTTGGCCCACGAAGTAGGCCATTACAAGCGTAAGCATGTGTACACAATGTTTGCTTTCAGCAATGTGCAAACCTTGGTTATCTTCGCATTGATGGGCTGGTTGCTAAGCAATCCAAACCTTTCCAAGGCATTGGGATCTGATATCCCAAGCTTCCATCTCTCGATTCTGGCGTTTTTTCTGCTCTTTACGCCGGTTTCAACGGTGCTTGGTTTAATCAATAACTCATTTTCTCGTCACAATGAATACCAAGCCGATCAGTATTCAATCGATACATATCCTGGTGCTCGTGAACACATGTACTCAGCACTTAAGAAGTTATCGGTTGAATCACTTAGCAATTTAAATCCACATCCAGTTTATGTTGCGGTGCATTATTCACATCCACCGATTTTGGATCGCTTAGCTAATCTAAAGAAGTAAGCAAAAGAAAAGGCTCCCCGAAAGGAGCCTTTTCTTTTAAGTGCCAATTATCTTGGTACTTCAACCTCATCGAGACGAACAGCTTCACCAGAACCTTGTTGGTCAAATGGTGTGAAGTCGTACTC
>CAYMNN010000173.1:0-1323 GCA_964391815.1 uncultured Candidatus Planktophila sp. | reverse complement strand
GAGCTGCATGCTCTGAAGCTGCAGATTGCAACATCGCGTTAAATACTCGAGCCTGAATGTAACGAGGCAGAAGTGCGTTAAGCACAATCTCGGAACTAGGTTCGAATTCATACATTGGTAGCAATCCAGCAGGTGCTGGCGCTTCGCTTTCCACAACTTCTAGCGGAAGCATGCGCTTTGCCATCGCATTTTGAGTAAGCATTGACTTGAACTCAGTAAAGACAATGTGAATCTCATCGACTCCATTTGGATCTACTTGAGCATCAAGAATAAATGCCTCAATCAGCGCATCGGCAACTTCGCGAGCATCTTCGTAAGTTGGGTTATCTGAAAAACCTGTCCACTGTCCTGAAATTTCGCGATTGCGGAACTTGTAGTAGCTCACTGCTTTACGGCCAACTAAGTACGACTTTGTTTCCAAACCGCGCTCACGTAGAAGAGCTACAAGCTGCTCGCCTTCCTTGATTGCATTGTTTGAGTACGCACCAGCCATACCTCGGTCTGCAGAGATGATTAACACCGCTGCGCGCTTTGGATTCTCTGAAGCAGTCGTAAGTGGGTGGTTTGTTGTAGAAAAAGTTGCAACTGCAGATACCGCGCGGGTCAACTCATTTGCATAAGGAGTTGAAGCTGCGACTCGTTGCTGCGCCTTAACGATACGAGAAGCAGAGATTAACTCCATTGCTTTCGTAATCTTTTTGGTCGCTTTAACGGATCGCATCCGTCGGCGATAAACGCGAAGTTGGGCACCCATGGGTTACTTCTTCACCGCCGGTTGGACGTATCGAGTTACTGACTCTGCATCTTCGCTATCTAGAGCATCTGCTGGTGCCTCGTTGAGAGGCGCAGCAACTGATGACTTAAAGATCTTCTTGAATGCGGTTACAGCTTCTTCCATCTTTGCGATGGTGTCATCATCTAGCTGCTTGCTTTCAGAGATAACAGTGTTGATCTCTTTGCGTTCGCGGCCAATGAACTCTAGAAGTTCTGATTCGAAGCGACGGATGTCAGCAACGGCAACATCATCAAGCTTTCCAGTTGTTCCCGCCCAAATTGAAACGATCTGACGTTCCAATGAGTACGGTGAGTACTGACCTTGCTTGAGAAGTTCAACCATGCGAGCACCGCGTTCTAGCTGTGCCTTTGATGCAGCATCAAGATCTGAACCGAAAGCAGCGAATGCTTCAAGTTCGCGATACTGAGCAAGGTCAAGACGTAGACGACCAGCGATCTTCTTCATCGCCTTAGTCTGAGCAGAGCTACCTACGCGAGAAACAGAAACACCTACGTTGATCGCTGGGCGAACACCGGCGTTGAAAAGAT
>CAYMNN010000172.1:0-1328 GCA_964391815.1 uncultured Candidatus Planktophila sp. | reverse complement strand
TATCGCCAAGGTTGAGGTACTCAACGATGGCTACCAATGCTGCGGCTCCACCACCCACACCATTAAAGAGTGCAACAAGTTGTGGCATCTGTGTCATCTGAACTCTGCGCGCTGCAGGAACACCAATGATCAGACCAACTGCGATTGCGCCAAGAATCCAGCCAAGGTTATTAAGTGGAAGAGATGAACCTTCGTTGGAATAGAAGAAGACAACTAGCGTTGCAAGACCGGCACCAAATGCACCGATCAGATTTCCGCGGCGTGCAGTCTTTGGATGTGACAGACCTTTTAGTGCAAGGATGAAAGCGATACCTGCGGCTAGACCAATCAGGTCATATACGGTGCGGCTCATTTCTTATTTCCTTTGAACATTTCAAGCATTCGGTCGGTTACAACAAAACCGCCCACCATGTTGATAGTTGCCAAGATAATTGCCGCAACTGAAAGTCCAAGCTCTAAATTTGTGGTGCTGTGGTCAGCAACAATGATCGCACCGACCAGGATTACGCCGTGGATTGCGTTAGCACCAGACATCAATGGCGTGTGCAAAGTTGAAGAAACCTTTGACACAACTTCAAAACCAACAAAGACTGACAGTACGAAGATCGAAACAATTGCCATTGGTTCCATTACTTTGCTCCTCTTCGCGCGCCAGCGTGCGTTACCGCAGCGCCATTGATGATTTCATCCTCAAAATCTAAGTTAAACGCCACCTTTTGATCATCCTTGGCCGGTGTTGTAAACAGCGACAAGAGATTTACAACGTTGCGTGAGTACAAGAATGATGCGTGGAATGGCAGTTGGCTTGGCACATCTTTACCGCCCCAAATTCGAACTCCGCCGGCAGTTTCAACAATTTCACCCGGCTTTGAACCTTCAACATTGCCGCCAGTTTCTGCAGCTAAGTCAACGATGATTGTGCCTGGTGCCATTGAATCCACCATTGCTTGTGTCATCAAACGTGGAGCTTGGCGACCAGGAACTGCAGCGGTTGTAATAACCACATGTGATTTTGCAATGTAAGGAGTCAAAAGTTCGCGCTGCTTTGCCGCACGTTCTTCAGTCATCTCACGTGCATAACCACCAGCACCTTCTAGCGCTTCAAGTTCAAGTTCAATAAATGTTGCACCCATCGAACGAACTTCATCTGCTGAAGCTGGTCGAACATCGTATGCCGAAACAACTGCGCCTAAACGACGCGCAGTTGCGATTGCTTGCAAACCTGCAACACCTGCGCCCAGTACCAACACCTGTGCAGGTGTAACTGTTCCGGCAGCTGTCATTAACATTGGGAAAAAGCGTGGTGAAAGTTCTGCGCCAACAACTGC
>CAYMNN010000171.1:0-1357 GCA_964391815.1 uncultured Candidatus Planktophila sp. | reverse complement strand
TAAATCAATCGCTCTGCGCGATTAACCAAGGTATTACACGCATCGCCAAAGCCAGCAAAGGCTGGATTAGTTGTTTGTCCTGCGCGATATCTGGCCCAAATCTGCTGAATGATTACCGCTAAACGAAACAACCCAAAGACTTCGTAAAAAGTAAAGTCGTCGCAGCTTCGACCGCTTAACTGCAAGTAACGCTGCACAAACTCTTCGCGGGTTGGCATTCCTGGCAGATGACTTGGTTGTCTGCGCAAAGAAGCAAATGCTGGTTCATCATCTCGATCAACCCAGTAAGCAAGTGATGAACCCAAATCCATTAAAGGATCGCCAACTGTTGCTAATTCCCAATCCAGCACGCCAACGATGCGCGCTTGTTCTAAATTGAAAACCACATTGTCGATGCGCCAATCGCCGTGAATCACACACGATGCAACATCTGCCGGACGGTTTGCGTCTAACCAGGCCATGACCTTTTCACCATTTGGAACATCATCAGTTAACGCATTGCGATAGCGCTTAGACCAACCTTCGACCTGTCGCTGCACATATCCCGGACCTTTATTCAGCTCATCCAAAATAGTCGCGTCCACTGCGTGCAATTGCACTAAACCGCTAATCAAAGAATCTGCCATCACTGAAACATCAGCCGGTGTTACACCTTCGGGCACATCGCGACGGAAAATATCCCCAACAACTCTTTCCATCACATAAAAATCAGAACCCATTACCGATTGATCATCACACAGAGCAACCATCGATGGCACTAGGGGATAGACCGGCTGTAACCGCGATTGAATTAAGAATTCGCGCTTCATATCGTGGGCAGATGCCGCCTTAGTTCCCACAGGGGGCTTGCGCAGTACTAAATCTCGCCCTGGATACTGCAACAAATATGTCAGATTAGATGCACCGCTTCGAAACTGTTGAACTTCGGGCAAGACATCTTGATTAATAAAAGGTGCAAGCCATTGGTGCATTCTGGCAACATCAAAGCGATCCTCTTCACGGACCGGGGTTAAATCCTTCATGCCAAATAAGGTTTGATTTCCATGCGAGCAATATCGCGAATATGAACCTCATCTGGCCCATCAACGATGCGCAATGTGCGAATACCGGCATACATTGATGCCAACACAGTGTCCTGACTTACGCCAGCACCACCATGAACCTGAATCGCACGATCAACAATTTGCTGTGCCATACGCGGAATCGCAACCTTGATCAACGCAATCTCTTTACGCGCAGCCTTTGCACCATGTGTATCAATCATCCACGCGCACTTTAAGACCAATAAACGCGCTTGTTCGATTTCAATTCTAGATTCTGCAATCCAATTCTGAATCGTTCCCTGATGTGAAAGCTC
>CAYMNN010000170.1:0-1364 GCA_964391815.1 uncultured Candidatus Planktophila sp. | reverse complement strand
TACGCATCCACGGGCAACATAACTCTTTACGCACAGTGGAATTCAACAATTACATACAACGGAAATGGCAATACAGGTGGAGTGGCACCTTCGCCAACAATTGCTAAAGGAACCGCAGGAAACACAACCCTTGCAAATGCAGGAACATTAGCCCGCACTGGTTTCACCTTCGCAGGCTGGAACACTCAAGCCGATGGCTTAGGCACTAACTATGCCTCGGGATTAACCACCTATGCATCGACTGGAAATGTGACCTTATTTGCCAGATGGACCGCAACAATCACCTTTGATCCAAATGGCGCTTCTGGTTCTCCTGCAACATCAAGCAGTAACTCAACACCCAAAACATCACAGGTGTTTACCAATTCAATTACCGCTATTTCACTTGTTGATTTACCAACCGTTGGAACAATGGTTCGACCAGGTTTTACCTTTGGTGGTTGGAACACTGCAAATACCGGCGCTGGAACTAACTTCTCTCCAGCAGAACCCCGCCCATATATGCGATTTAAAGCATCTGATTTCAATGATGCTACAAACACTTGGACAGATAGTTCGGGAAACAAACGTCACATTGCTGGCACTGATGCTGCTTCAGGCGGAAACATTCGAGGTAATCCGACCCTTGTTGATGCCACTGGAAATGGTGCTACTGGAAACTTTAAAGCGGTAAAGGGTGGAACCACAGCTGGAATTGTTCTAGGCAATGAATCCTTAACAAATTTCACTTTCTGTCATGTTGCACGTTACGCAGGAGATACGCGCACAAGAATCTTTGCTGGAGTTACTGGTAACTGGTTGTCTGGATATTGGAATGCACGAACAGGTGTTGCACACCCAGAGAGTTGGATAACAAGTGAATTAGGAACTAACGACACAAATTGGCGCGTCATGTGTCAAACAGGTGGCACAACAAGTGGGCTTAGATCAAATGGTGTTGTTCGAACAACCGTTACAAACAACACAACACCACTTCCTGCTAATGTAACAATCAACTTACAAGGAAGCAGGACTGCGCCAAGTGAGACATCTGATTGGGAAGTTGCCGAAGTCATTATCTACCCGCAGATTCTCAATACTTTTCAATTAGAAACCTTGGAATCATCTCTAAAAAACACATATGGGATTACCGCTTACACAGATCCAGTAAGTGCTGCATCAGCAGGTTCATATTTGGCCACAGGAAATACAACTTTGTTTGCACGCTGGACAGCTAATGGCTATTCATTAACTTTTGATACAAGCACAGTGACAAGCGGAGTAATGCAGAATCGATGGTTTACAGGGGGAACATCATTTTCACTAGCTTCAAATACATTTGCTCGAACGGGGTTTACCTTTAGAAATTGGAATACTCAGGCAAA
>CAYMNN010000169.1:0-1378 GCA_964391815.1 uncultured Candidatus Planktophila sp. | reverse complement strand
GAGTATGCAAACTACCGAAAGCGTGTAGAACGCGATCGCGCAGTTGCACATGAAAGTGCAATTGGTGCAGTACTTACTGAACTTCTGGCGTTGCTAGATGATGTTGATCGCGCAGAACAGCACGGCGAGCTAACCGGAGGCTTTAAAGCGGTAGCAGACCAGCTAAATTCAATAACTTCACGCATTGGCCTAGAAAAGTACGGCACCGAAGGCGAACCCTTTGATCCACAAATTCATGAAGCCCTGATGCACGATGAATCAGCAGATGTTGCTGTTGCAACTGCATCAAAGATTTTGCAACCTGGCTACAAGTACAAAGAGCGTATTTTGCGCCCAGCACGAGTAGCTGTAACAGATCCAGCAACAGGAGCGTAATTAACAATGGCAGCCAAAGATCTATACGAAAAGGATTTTTATAAAGTCCTTGGCGTAGACAAAAAGGCTGCCGCCGATGAAATCAAAAAGAAATATCGCGCCATGGCACGTGATCTGCACCCAGATAAAACAAAGGGTGATGTTGCAAAAGAAGAACAATTCAAAGCGGTGTCTGAAGCGTACGAAATTCTTTCTGATCCAAAAAAGCGCGCCGAATACGATGAAGCTCGTTCATTATTTGAACGCGGCGGTTTTCGTGCACCAACCGGTGGTGGCTTTCAAGGCGGAGACTTTGGAGACATCTTTGGTAGCGGAAACCCACAAGACATTTTCGCTAACTTATTTGGTGCAGCAGGTGGCCGTCGTGGTCCACGCAAAGGACAAGATTTACAAACTGAAGCAACAATTTCTTTCCGCGAATCAGTCTTTGGAACAACCCTTGATCTGCGACTCGGAATGGATCGCGGCCAATCGCAAAACATTTCTGCGCGCGTTCCAGCCGGTGTTAATGATGGCGCAAAGATTCGCATGAAGGGCAAAGGTTCACCAGGTGAAGCAGGCCCAGGTGATTTGTTTATTCAATTACATGTAAAGCCTCACCCAATCTTTGGTCGCAAAGGTGAAAACTTAACCTTGACTTTGCCAATTACTTTTGCCGAAGCTGCATTGGGCGCGGATGTAAAGGTTCCAACTTTGTCCGGCGATGATGTAACTGTTCGTATTGCACCCGGAACACCAACGGGTCGCACTTTGCGCGTAAAGGGCCGTGGGGTCACTAAAGGCAGTACTACAGGCGACTTATTGGTCACTGTCGAAGTACAGGTCCCACAACGTGTTGATGGAAAAGCACTAGATGCGCTAAAGAAGTTTGCTGATGAAACATCCAGCGAAGATGTGCGCGTCGATTTTGTTAACAAGGCGAAAATATGAGCGATGTAGACAAGACCCAACCAGATGATGACGCTGGCGTCTATGTCATTTCAGTTGCTGCCGAAATTTCAGG
>CAYMNN010000168.1:0-1382 GCA_964391815.1 uncultured Candidatus Planktophila sp. | reverse complement strand
CGCATAGCCATGATTAAAAGCTTTGGTGACAATGGTTTTTCAGTGTGCCAAGCAGGACATTGCGACTGGCAACGACCACATTCGGTACATGTGGACATGTCCAACAGACCCTTCCAAGAAATGTCTGCGCGAGTTCCTAAACCAAAGACATCATCTTCTTTTGGATCTTCAAAATCAATTTCTTTACCGTGCGACATCATTACTGGCAGCGCACCCAATGAAGATTTTCCATCTGCGTTACGACGGAAGAAAATATTAAACGGTGCTAAGAAACGGTGCCAAGCAACACCCATCGTCAGATTTGAGGCAATGACAATAAACCAAGTCATCGAACCAACAATCTTGATGGTTGCAACAATCTGAATCCAGTTTTCTAGCTGCGTCAAAGTCATTGACTTAAACATCACTGCAATAAACCAGGTGGTAATAAAGTGGCGGTTCCAGGATGTGTAATCAGAGATCGCGCCTTCTAGTCCACGCAACGCGATGACACAGAAGACGATCAACAAAATTGTGGCTTCGACGTAATACGCCTTGCCATTTCCTGAACCAGCAAAACGTGAACGCTTGTTTGTGCGTAGAGTTACTTGGCGGATTCCAATCAGTGCAACGATTGAAATACCTGTTGCCCACGCAATTAATTCGGTGATGTATTCATAAACCCAAAAGTGTCCGATTACAGGCAAGGCAAAACGTGGATCAATTAATTGTCCGTATGCGGTAACCAAAGTTCCAAACAAAACAAAGAAACCGATCATCACAAACCAGTGCGCTAAACCAACGACTGAAAAGTTAAACATCTTTGTGTGACCAAAGATCTCGCTAAATGCCATCTTGAAACGCTGGGCCTTATTGTTGCCGCGCGTTGAATCCGGTTGACCCTTCTTATAGATACCGATCAGCTGCTTGGTGCGAACAGCCAAAAGGACAAGAGCGACAACGGTGATGCCATAGGACAGGCCTGCGAGTGCGAGGTTCATGGGGTAAGGCTAGGGCAGGGTTTCAGGAATAAAGAGGCGAGGTCGTGTGTTATCCCCTATGAAACCTGAGTCGCGGTGACTCAACCTTTTGGGTAAGATCGACTCAGGTTCAGCAAGCCTCGACCCTAAATCAGGCTCGAGAGGGACAAAAGGAGCACACACAATGGCTAGAGCAGTCGGAATCGACCTCGGTACAACTAACAGCTGCGTATCCGTTCTTGAAGGTGGCGAGCCAACAGTTATCGCCAACGCAGAAGGCGCACGCACCACACCATCGATCGTGGCTTTTGCTAAAAACGGCGAAGTCCTTGTTGGTGAAGTCGCAAAGCGTCAGTCAGTGACAAACGTTGAACGCACTATCCGTTCCGTAAAGCGTCACATGGGTACTAACTGGACTATCGA
>CAYMNN010000167.1:0-1401 GCA_964391815.1 uncultured Candidatus Planktophila sp. | reverse complement strand
GCTCCTGCAGCATTGGTGACCTTGGTTGGATTGCCTCGGATATTCCCAGTGCTGCTAGTAAGGGTTGAACCTGAAATATTTTTTGGTGTTGCAGCTAGATCAGTCCATTCATTTGTTGAGTCATTAAAATTTTCTGCATCAAAATGCATGTAGGGGGTTTCTGTAAGTAAAGGCGGATTGGAGGCTGGGTATGAGGTTCCAGCGCCGTTAGCCAAAGTATTCCAACCAACAAAAGTGAATCCAGATTTGGCCAAACTTCCTGAATTGTGGGCTAAATTGGTAACCGCAGCGCTAGATACTGCAGTTGTTGAACTTGGGACGGACCCGCTTCCATGGGTGTTTCCATCATAAGTAATTGTTGAAGTCCATCTTGCGAACAAAGTAGTTGCGCCAACTGGCCTGATTGATGATCCATTTGCATAATTAACGCCGAGACCATTTGCTTGGGTGTTCCATCCAGACAATGTAAAGCCTGTGCGTGTGCCTGAATATGCAGAAGAGACTGTTAATTGCTGTGCAGGGGTTGTTTGTGTTTGCGACGATGGAGCAGTTCCACTTCCACCATTCACGTTGTATGTGAGTGTATTTAAGCTAAATGGCAGGCAATAAGCACCAATAGCGTCGGTCCATGCACCAGTTCTTGTATAGAAACCGGCAACGATTCCATTAGCTGAACAATTGGTAAAGATTTCTGTCCCTGTTGCTGCTAATGCCCATGCAGTTTGTGCATTGTCAGAAAGGGCTGGCGGTGTTGCACAACGAATGCGAACATTGGTCCACCATCGAAAACTTATTCCTGTAACAACTTGACCCGGTGCACAGAAAACTCGAGTGTTTCCGCCTCCGACTGCCGAAGTATTTGAAACTGTACTTTGGTCTTGTGCAACTAGTTGACCGTCAGTTCCCATCGTTCTGCAATAAACGCCAAAACCTGGTGAGTTTCCATTAACGGTAAATCCAACGCCCACTGCAACCATATTTGCTGGGCACGCATTGGTACCGTTTTGATTTCCACCTCCGCCGCCCGCGTATGGTGCGTTGTAGCCGGTTCCGAAAATGTTTCCGTAAGCAGGTTGTACAACAGTGTTTTGGCCAAGAATTGAAAGAATTAACCCGAAGAGTAAAGTGAGCGAAATTTTTAAGATCCGCTTAGAACGCAAGGTATCCCCATTTATGCGCGCTAAACCAAAGGACACTTTTACCTCTTTATTTGAGTAAATAGGAGAGGCTTAAGCGTAAAAGTGGGGATAACTGGGAACTATAAAAAACGCGCCTAGGGGTGATGATCACCCTAAAAGATCACCTAATAAAGGGTGATCTTTGGCGTTCGCTTAAGAAAAAGGCAGAAGAAAAGCCCCCGGTGTGAAAGGCACCGAGAGCTTAACTTGTGCGCGCGAAGGG
>CAYMNN010000166.1:0-1419 GCA_964391815.1 uncultured Candidatus Planktophila sp. | reverse complement strand
GTGAAAGCTGCGTGGTGGGCAGATGTGAAAAATGTTGGAACTGTTTCCAGATCAATCTTTTGGCCAGCACCCAATGTTGATTCAAAGTTAGTTGGCTTTACACGCCGCGAAACTGCGGGCAGCGAAGAAATGCGTGAAAAGGTTTTCACAATCATTGATGCCGCCTTTGCTCAGCGCCGAAAGATGCTCAGATCAGCCCTTTCTAGCCTTTATGGCTCATCATCTGCAGCTGAAGAAATCTTAATAAAGGCTGGTATCGATCCAACTTTGCGGGGCGAGGCCCTTGAAGTGAAATCTTTTTGTCAGATAGCAGCCGTTGCACCTGACATTTTCTAAGCGCAGTTATAGGGTCACCGCATGCCTGTAAAAAGTGTGACCGTGCGCGTACCTGCAAAGGTCAACCTGCAGCTTTCTGTTGGGCCAAAAGAATCAGATGGTTACCACAACTTAGTTTCAGTTTTTCAGGCCATCTCAATTTTTGATGATGTGACAATTAAATTATCTGAACCTGGCGCAGGATTAACTATTTCAATTTCAGGTGAGCAAACACATGGCGTGCCGGCCGATGCAAATAACCTGGCCGCCAAAGCAGTTGCACTTATTTCAAAAGAGTATGACTTAACTGTTGATGCACATATTGACATTAAGAAATCGATTCCGGTAGCAGGCGGTATGGCCGGTGGAAGCGCTGATGCTGCAGCAACAATTGTTGGAATTGATTACTTGTATTCACTCGGAATGACTCGTGAAGAAATGTCGGAAATCGCAGCTCAACTTGGTAGCGATGTTCCCTTTATGTTGAGCGGCGGAACCGCGATTGGACGAGGTCACGGAGATCAATTAACCGCGGCACTTTCTCGCGGAACGTATCACTGGGTACTTGCACTTTCTACAGTTGGATTATCAACACCGGCCGTTTATGCCGAATGCGATCGCTTACGCGCAGAACTAGAAATTGTGGAACCGCAAACAAATGAAGCTTTGATGCAGGCATTACTTGCAGCAGATGCACCCACTGTTGGCGCATCACTAGTTAATGATTTACAAGCCGCAGCTTGTTCATTGCGACCTGCGCTTCGGTTAGTTTTAGATGTCGGTCAGGAATACGGGGCGTTGGGAGCGATCGTTTCCGGATCAGGTCCAACGGTTGCATTTTTAGTGGCAGATGAAGAGGCAGGCCTTGATTTAGCGGTTGCTTTAACCTCAAGCGGGGTAGTTGGCAGCGTTGCACGTGCGTATGGGCCTGTGGCAGGGGCGAAGGTAATCTCTTAATTTCATTCCATATGGCCCTTTTGCTGGCCAATGGTCGCCAGCACCACTGTTTATGAGGGAGAATATGCGTTCCGCCATTGTGTAGTGGCTAGCACATGGGCCTTTGAAGCCCAGGGTCCAGGATCGATACCTGGTGGCGGAGCCACC
>CAYMNN010000165.1:0-1436 GCA_964391815.1 uncultured Candidatus Planktophila sp. | reverse complement strand
TCCCAATTGTTATTGCAACTATGGCGGCCTATGCGTTGGCGTGGATTCGCTTCCGCGGCAGCAACTTCATGTTTTTCTCTATTTTTGCCCTACAAATCGTGCCTTTACAGATGTCGCTAGTTCCGCTTCTGTTGCTCTTTACAGGTGGCGCACACATTGGTTCTGTGCAGATTTTCCCAGCGTTAGGTATTGCCGGAGATTTCGCAGGTATTTGGTTACCTCACACAATGTTTGCTTTACCACTTGCTATCTACTTATTGCACAACTTCATCTCTAACTTGCCACGTGATTTGATGGAAGCCGCGCACGTTGATGGCGCAAACCACTTTACGATTTTCCGCCGAATCGTTCTACCTCTTTCAATTCCTGGCATCGCATCAATTGCGATCTTCCAGTTCTTGTGGGTCTGGAATGACTTACTAGTTGCACTGACATTTGCATCAGGTACCGAAGAAGTCGCACCAATCAACAACAAGTTGGCATCTTTGGTGGGTCAGTACGGTTCTGGTTACACGCAGCTATCAGCTGGTGCGTTCATCACAATTGCGATTCCGCTAATCGTCTTCTTCTCATTACAGCGTTACTTCGTCCGCGGACTTCTTGCGGGTAGCGTTAAATAGTTTAAATATTTGCGCCGTTGTTCTTGATCTGATCGCGGTACCAATAACCAGAATCCTTAATGATTCGCTTTTGCGTTTCAAAATCAACATGGACAATTCCAAAGCGCTTGTCATAGCCAAGTGCCCATTCAAAGTTATCCATTAACGACCATTGGTAATAGCCCTTTACTGGCGATCCTTGTGCAATCGCATTAGAAACAGCCTTCAAATGTGTGTGTAAGTAATCAATACGACGCTGATCAGCTACGCGACCTGTTGCATCAGGACCTTCGTCGTAGGCAGCACCGTTTTCAGTGATGAAAAGTGGTGGCAATTTGTCACCATGCTCTTTGTGCCAACGCACCAGCAGATTTTCTAAACCAGCTGGAGTTAACGGCCAACTCATATCGGTCAACGGTCCACGTGGAGTCTCATCAATATCTTGCTCAAAAAGCCCCGAAATTGAATGCCATTCAGGCTTTCCGCCCAATGACTTACCAATGCGGTTATCAAAGTAGTAATTGATGCCGATGAAATCATTTTTCACCATGGCTGCTTGTAAATCACCATCTTTAATAACGGAAGTCAGTTCGTCGCCATAGTTATTAATCAACACCTGCGGATATGTGCCATACATCATTGCGTCCATCCAGAAACGATTTGTATGAGCATCAGAGACATCTGCGGCATGTGCCTGTATCGGATCATTTAAGTCATCTGCAACATAGTTAGTTTGATTTAAAACCGGCCCAGTCAAAATGTCACTGCGCACCGCACGCATTGCATTAGTTGATGCAGCATGTGTCAGCACTGTGTGGTGAGCTGCAGCAAAGGATG
>CAYMNN010000164.1:0-1446 GCA_964391815.1 uncultured Candidatus Planktophila sp. | reverse complement strand
TATTCGCCGTGGTCGACATCCCAATACAAAGAAGAGTTTTCTAGCCCAACGCGCCACTTTGTTGTGGCGGTAGATACTGAGCAAAATATCGTTGGTTATGCAGGAGTTTTCGCACCGGGTGGTGCTGAAGCAGATGTGCTCACTGTGGGAGTCATACCTTCCCAGCGCGGAAAAGGTATTGCTAAAGCCCTTATGGCCCTGATTACTGATTGGGCGAAAGAACAAGGCTCGATCGCCATGATGCTCGAAGTCAAAGTGGATAACGCTGAAGCCATTGGTTTGTATCAATCGTTGGGCTATTCACAGCTCAATATTCGTAAAGATTACTTTGGGGCAGGTCTTGATGCTTTGGTGATGCGATTGGAGCTGCCATGAGCCAACCAATTGTTCTAGGTATCGAAACTTCATGTGATGAAACCGCGGTTGGCATTGTTCGTGGTCGCACTTTGCTGGCTAATGTCATTGCATCAAGTGTTGACGAACATGCACGTTTCGGGGGAGTTGTTCCAGAAATTGCAAGCCGCGCACACCTTGAAGCAATGATTCCAACTTTGCATCAAGCACTTAAGGATTCAAAGATTTCACTGAAAGACATTGACGCCGTTGCTGTTACTGGCGGACCAGGATTGGTTGGCGCACTGCTTGTTGGAGTTGGTTCTGCTGCAGGTTTAGCTCTGGGATTAAATAAACCAATTTATGCCGTTAACCATTTAGCCGCACATGTCAGTGTTGATTACTTAACTCATGACAAACCCCTTGATCCGACAATTGCTTTATTAGTCAGTGGTGGCCATTCGTCGTTACTACAAGTTGATGACATCACAGGATCAATTACAAAGCTGGGCGAAACGATGGATGATGCTGCAGGTGAAGCTTTCGATAAAATTGCTCGTGTCATGAAGTTAGGTTTCCCCGGAGGACCTGCGATCGATAAATTAGCAGCTGAGGGAAATGCGAGCGCCATTGATTTCCCGCGCGGATTGACTACATCAAATGATTGGCAGACCAGACCATTTGATTTTTCTTTCTCTGGTTTAAAAACCGCAGTTGCTAGGTATTTAGAAGCAACGCCACATTACGCACGAGCAGATGTTGCAGCCTCATTCCAAGAAGCAGTCGTTGATGTCTTGTTGCTAAAGGCTTTGGCCGCGTGCAAACAATCGGGGATTGATTCACTGGTGATCGCCGGCGGAGTAGCGGCTAATTCAAGACTTCGCGCCGTGGCCCAACAGCGGTGCGATAAGGCTGGAATCCAGCTTCGGGTTCCAAGCCCTGGACTATGTACCGATAACGGGGCGATGGTCGCTGCCCTTGGCTCATTGATGGTCTCAGCCGGTCGCACGCCTAGCCCAGTGGCCTTTGACGCTGATTCGAGCCTGCCAGTAACCGTTGTAAGCCTCTAAATCCAATTTGCCCCCCGGGAATAGCCCGCCTAGAGTTTGCGTT
>CAYMNN010000163.1:0-1455 GCA_964391815.1 uncultured Candidatus Planktophila sp. | reverse complement strand
ACTTTCTTTTCACACCCTTGATCTGGATTCTGGAAAAGCCGAAATCGGCTATTGGCTAACTGCAGATGTTCGAGGCAAAGGCATTGCAACTGCTGCCACACGATTACTCACTGAATATGGTTTTGAGAGCATCGGTTTTCACCGAATTGAAGCTTTAGTGGTTGCATCTAATGTTCCTTCACTGAAGGTTCTTAAGAATGCCGGCTACATGCAAGAAGGAATCAAGCGCGATGCATGTTGCCAAGATGATGGAACACGAGAAGATATGGTTCTATTTGCAGCCATTAGAACTGATTGGGGTAGATAAATGGAGTCATTGGCACTTGTTGTCACAATTCTCTTCTTGATCGCAGTTCTTGCCGGTCCATTATCAATTGCACTATCTTCACAATTTGTTAAGTCTCGGCTTGAGACCAAGTCATCTATAGCCATTGTGATACTCAATCTGCTTCGCAAATTCCTACATTTGGTTCTTGTTGCTTTTGGTAATTTGATTGGAGTGCAGTTCTTATTCATTGCTGGGCTGCCGCTTATTCCACGTCTGATTGGACTTTTCTCAGTCGTAACTTGCTACATTGGATTGCGACGCGAGTACTTCCCTGATTTCTTCTTCGTGCGTGACTTGCTCGCCAAGTTTGGCGTATCTCGCAAGAATGGTCGTTCGTCAGGCAATGACGGGCATGGTCCAGAAGGACAGCATTAGTACAACAAGTGGAGGTGCCGGGAATCGAACCCGGGTCCTTCGGTATTAAAACAGGGCTTCTACGGGCGTAGTGTGCTTAACGCTTTCTCAGTCCCGAAGTTTTTACACACATATCTTCGACGAACTCAGTTGCAAAACTGTTCTCCTTCATTGTCTGCAACACCAATGAAGTGAAAAGCCCCCTAGTCGACGCTAGATTCCAGGTCGAGAGCGGCACCTGGGCTAACGGATTTGAACTGCTTATGCAGCGAGTTCGAAATCAGACGATTTAACGTCTGCAGTTATTTTTTTGCACGGATTATTGGTTAACGAGATCATTCCGGCTTCCTCGGCCCGCTTCCCCTGCCTCAACATCCAAAGTCGAGACCGTTCACCCCCAAGATTTAAAGTGCTTTCACACTTACTGCTTGGAGAAAAAGAAACGTATTTCTTTTCCCTATTTAATTGTCAATTTTCTGCGCCGTCGCGACTGTGCCTCAAAAATTGAGGTATCGAAGCGGCGGTAAGACAATTGTATGACATTCAAGTCGCAGTTCATAATCTTTAGATTTACGCTCACTTAACAGGCGTTAGGGGCTATGTGAAGGCAAGAACTAATTGAAATCGTATCTTTGTCTAAAGCGACCAGGAGCTATAGATCTTTGAAAAGAGAAAGGCCCTGGATTTCAAAGAGTTACTTGCCGAAAATAGCTCGAACTAATCCTCGTATTTGGATGCAGCGCGCGAAGCTTTTCCGCTCATGCCCCGGGAAA
>CAYMNN010000162.1:0-1464 GCA_964391815.1 uncultured Candidatus Planktophila sp. | reverse complement strand
TTTTACCTACTTTGCGCGGCGCTGTTGATCTATATGGAACAGCGCAATCGAGGTAGCCACACTTGCATTTAAAGATTCAGTTGCTGCGCTGATCGGAATCGAAATAACCAAGTCACACTTTTCCTTAGTCAAGCGTGCAAGACCCTTACCTTCAGATCCCACAATCACCATCAAAGGTTCAGTGGCAACCTTCATGGTGCTAATCATTTCATCAGATTCACCATCTAGGCCGATCACAAACATGCCAGCTTTCTTAGCTGCATCAATTGTGCGCGCAAGATTTGTAATCTGTGCGATTGGCAAACGTGCAGCTGCACCGGCAGATGATTTCCACGCAGATGCGGTCATTGTTGCTGCGCGACGTTCGGTCATGATGACACCTGCCGCGCCAAAAGCTGCAGCAGAACGAATGATTGCACCAAGGTTACGTGGATCAGTAACGCCATCTAGAGCAACGATTAATGAAGGATGCTTTGCGCGTTCCATAATTTCTTCAAAACTTGAATACTGGAAAGGCTTGATTGCAAGAATAATTCCTTGGCTATTTGGTGAAATGCCTTCTACTTCGGCGCGATGTGCTTCGCGAATCTGAAGTCCATAGTGAAGTGCAAGCTTTAAACTTTCAGCAACACGATCATCAACATCAATACTGCGTGCAACTAATAATTCTGTTGCTGGAACATTTTCGCGCAGTGCTTCTAGAACTGCGTTACGACCTGCAACGATTTCACCACGTGGACGATCACCCTTTGGCATTCTTGGTGAACGAGTTTCGCGCTTTTCTGCAGCTTTCTTGCGCTTTGCAGCTGCGTGATACGGACGGTCTTCAGCCTTTGGAGTTGGACCTTTTCCTTCAAGACGACGCTTATTGTTTCCACCAGTACCGGCAGATGGCCCCTTTTTTGATTGGCGGATAGCGCCTTTTCGGGATGAATTGCCAGCCATGTTCAGATCTCGTTTCAGTAATTAATTAATAGACCAGCGAGGTCCTTGAGCAGTGTCCTCAATTGTAATTCCTAAAGCAGCAAGCCCATCACGGATGGCATCTGATGCAGCGAAATCCTTACGCTCACGGGCAGCTGCGCGCTCTGCTAAAGCCAATTTAATGGTGCCATCTAGGGCTGCAGTTAGATCTGAACCACCAGATGTTGCAAAAGCTGCATCAAATGGATCGCATCCCAAAACTTCTAGCGCGCCGCGGATTTCCTTGGCATTTCTAGAGATTGCAACTTTGTCATTATCTGTCAGCGCTTGATTGCCCAAACGAAGATTTTCGCTAATTGTTGCAAGTGCTGCAGGGACCGCTAAATCATCATTCATTGCATCGGTAAATGCTTGGCTTAATTCTGGTGCTGGATGTGTGCCTAGAACTTCGGTTGCACGATTTAAAAAGTTTTCAATTCTGCGGAAATTCGTTGCCGCCTCTTGCAAAGCTTCTGGTGAATATTCCAGCATGGAACGGTA
>CAYMNN010000161.1:0-1477 GCA_964391815.1 uncultured Candidatus Planktophila sp. | reverse complement strand
CTAGAGCGCGATCCCGCCCAGTTCTTGCCCGAAACAACTGATGAACATTTAAATGATGATGTTGTGGCCATTGATCTAAACCAGCCAATGGCAGCGGTTTTAGCTGAGCTTTCCAAGCACCCAGTAAAGACCCGACTTTCCTTGACCGGCACCCTTGTTGTGGCGCGCGATTTAGCCCACGCCAAGATCAAGGCGATGATGGATGAGGGCAAGCCAATGCCTGATTACATGAAGAATTACGCGGTGTATTACGCAGGTCCAGCCAAGACACCTGAAGGGTATGCATCAGGTTCCTTTGGTCCAACAACTGCAGGTCGCATGGATTCCTATGTTGATTACTTCCAATCACAAGGCGGATCCATGGTGATGCTGGCAAAGGGCAATCGATCAAAGGCGGTCACCGATGCATGTAATTCACATGGTGGTTTTTATCTTGGATCAATCGGTGGACCGGCAGCACGCCTTGCCTTGGATTGCATCAAAAAAGTTGAGGTCTTAGATTTTGAAGAGCTAGGAATGGAAGCGGTCTGGAAGATCGATGTCGTGGATTTCCCAGCCTTTATTGTTGTCGATGACAAAGGCAATGATTTCTTTGTTTCAACAAGTAAGCCGTTAACGATCGGCAAGCGTTCAGAAGTTTAAATTAGTACCAGTTGCTTCGCTTGTGTTTTGCTAACGCCTTGCATGGGGTCTCATAACGAATGCTGATGTAGCGAAGTCCCCAACGAATCTGAGTTACTGGGTTGGTGCGCCAATCAGTTGAAACAACATTCATCTTGCTAGCTGGCAACGCTTGTGGAATTCCATGTGCGCCAGATTTCTTATTGCGAGACTTGTAGTTCCAATTACTTTCCTTGGTCCACAACTGATTCAAGCACTTGTACTGAGTTTCGGAAAAGCCGTATTCATCCATCAGGATGCTCTTGGCAACCTTCTTGGCACCAAATGGTGTGCGGGCTAATTCAACTTGGCGACTAACGGCCGAAACCAGAGCCAACTGGGTTGAAAAGATCGCACCTGATGCGGTGGCGGTCAGGTCATCTTCGGCAAAGAGAAATTCGGTGGTTCCGGGTTCGACAACTGCGGCACTCTTTGGAACTTCTACTACGACGCTAGAGGTCGGAGAAATTTCAAGGGCGTTGGCAGTTGGCAGCAAGGTGGCAACCAAAAGCAGGGAGGAAGAGAGGCCAAGGACAGCAACTGACCTAGCTAACTTCGACTTCGACTTCATGCCCTGACTCCTTTCTACTCACCCGCCGGTACTCACCCGCGATTTCTTTTCATGGCCAATCAGCCTCAAATGAGGCTCATAGACTTAAGGGGAATGCCTTTATGGTGCGGTAGATACGGCTCATCGGCAAATCAAAGCCTGCGGGAGTCGGAAATTCTCAGAAAACTAGAAGGCTGTGGATAGGTAAAACCGCAGGTCAGATAGGGTAATGTCCGATATGTCCGAAATGTGACTGTGAGATAGATT
>CAYMNN010000160.1:0-1483 GCA_964391815.1 uncultured Candidatus Planktophila sp. | reverse complement strand
ATCATGCGCTGAGACAGATTTGTCCATTCAGCTTGTGGAATCAATTGCTGAACAACCATTTCAACTTTTACTGGATCAGTTTCTTTGGTCCAACCAAATCTACGAGATAGACGTCCAAAGTGCGTATCAACAGTTATTCCAGGAGTATCGAAGGCATGACCCAAAACTACATTTGCAGTTTTGCGCCCAACCCCTGGCAAAGTAATTAACTCTTCAAGAGTTCGTGGCACTTCTCCCCCGAAATCTTCTAGCAATTTAATGTTCAACGCTTTTATATTTCGCGCCTTTGCTCGATAAAAACCCGTTGAATGCACTAGATCTTCAATGTCATGAATATCTGCTTTTGCATACGCCTTTGGGGTTTTGTACTTTTTAAATAGTGCTGGAGTAACAGTGTTGACTCTCTTATCTGTGCACTGAGCGCTAAGCACCGTTGCAATAATTAATTCCAACGGGTTTGTAAAATCTAATTCACAGTAAATATTGGGGTAGGTCTTTGTGAGGATGCGATAAACCGCCTTAGCCCCTTTTCGGGTTTCGCTATCGACCGCCATGGGTAGTAAAGTACCCCCCGTGCCTATAGATGAAGAAGTTATTCGTAAAGCGCCTCTGTTCACCGCCTTGGACGACGCAGCTGCCGCTTCCTTGCTCGCAAGTATGGATTCCGTAAAGATTGCAAAGGGTTCTGTTTTGTTTGCTGAAGGCGATGAAGGCGATCACCTGTATGTAATTGCTGAAGGAAAGCTAAAGCTGGGAACTTCTAGTGGTGATGGACGCGAAAATCTATTGTCTATTCTCGGTCCAGGTGAAATGTTCGGCGAACTAAGCCTTTTTGATCCAGGTCCGCGTACATCAACTGCAACGGCAGTTACAGATGCAAAGTTGCTAAGTCTTGGTCAGGAAAAGTTGATCCCATGGCTTGCAACAAACCCACAGGTTTCACTACAGCTTCTTGCGCGTTTGGCACAACGTTTACGTCGTACAAATGAAGCAGTCGGCGATCTAGTTTTCTCAGATGTTCCAGGTCGCGTTGCGAAAGCACTGATTGATCTAGGCGAGCGTTTTGGAAAGCAAACTGATGAAGGTTTGTTTGTTCACCACGACTTAACTCAAGAAGAGTTAGCTCAACTAGTTGGCGCATCTCGCGAAACTGTTAACAAAGCTCTTGCTGACTTTGCAGGACGCAACTGGCTCAAGTTAGATGGTCGAGCAGTGTTGATTACAGACTACGAACGTCTCTCAAAAAGAGGTAAATAGTTAGTTAGTCAGTAATTTCGACTGTTAGTTCAATCTCTACAGGCGAATTCAGTGGAAGTTCTGCAATTCCAACTGCGCTACGTGCATGCTTTGCACCATCGCCCCAGATAGAGATAAACAATTCAGAAGCACCGTTAACGACTCCTGGATGGCCAATGAAGCCAGGAACACCATTAACGTAACCAACTACACGAACAATCTTTGTAATCTTGTTTACATCAGCAAC
>CAYMNN010000159.1:0-1498 GCA_964391815.1 uncultured Candidatus Planktophila sp. | reverse complement strand
CTAAAAACAGGAGTGTCGCGAAAGCGGCACTCCTGTTTGCATTCATAGACTTATCTCATGAGCACAGAAAAGCTAGACAAGTACTGGATCAACAATTACCGCATGGGTGGCTACATGCTCTTTGCATGTGGTCTTATTAATTTGCGCTACCAATGGGGAGAGCCAGACATCATCTCGCGTAGCTTGCTCATTTTTGGTCCAGGTGCAGCCATCTTGGGTGCAACATTTGTTCCGGCATTTGTTTCGATTCTTGGGCGACGTGAAGTCAAAGCGCTTATGGCAGTTGCAGGCATTGCATTAATTGCATTTGCCTTTAGTAACTAATTATTTCCTAAAAGATAAATCTGCCTTTTTCATTTCACTGGTCAATATGCGAATCGCATTTGGCCCCATGCCGTGTAGCTCTTTCACCGCGGCCAAAGATGTTTTTCGAAGATCCGATAGTTTAAATAAGCCATCATCAATCAGCGCTCGTCTGGCCGGAGCTGCCAGCCCTAGTTCGCGCCAGACGTGATCGACCGATTCGTAGTAATCCAGGTCAACATCGCTGTGTGATGAATCGGCTTGCGCGTGAGTATTTAATCTTTGCAATTTCTTTTCTTCGCGGCGAGCAGCAGCGGCACGCTTTATTTCAGCGGCTTCTTTTTTGATTTTGGCTGGTGATTTCTTGGCCATGGCTTGACTCTAACTTTGATTTAACTGTTTTGATGAAAATCTAGTGTGCGGGAGGCGGGACTTGAACCCGCACGTCCGAAGACACAGGTTCCTAAGACCTGCGTGTCTGCCATTTCACCACTCCCGCAAACCCTTACCAAAGCGTTACCGCCTAAGTATGGATAGGGGACAAGATTAGAGGTAAGTTACCAATGTTCCAAAACGCCCCCCAAGGGCCCTCCTAGAGCGAGAGGTTCACGCGCAATGTCACTTAATCCAACCCCTGCAGACAAGTTCACCTTCGGTCTTTGGACTGTCGGCTGGCAGGCACGCGATCCCTTCGGAGATGCAACCCGTGATGCCTTGGATCCAGTGCGCACAGTCAATGAATTAGCTGCCCGCGGTGCATATGGCGTGACTTTCCATGATGATGATTTGATTCCATTTGGAAGCGATGACAGCGCTCGTCGCGGACACATCGATCGTTTCAAGAAGGCGCTCGCAGATACCGGCATGAAGGTGCCAATGGCGACAACAAATTTGTTTACCCACCCTGTTTTTAAAGATGGCGCATTTACCTCTAACGACAAAGACATCCGTCGCTATGCAATTCGCAAGGTGATGAAAAATATCGAACTAGCAGTTGAACTCGGTGCAACCACTTATGTGTGTTGGGGTGGCCGCGAAGGTGCTGAATCAGATGGTGCCAAGGATGCCTACGTCGCACTTGATCGCTTCCGTGAAGCTTTCAACACGCTGGGTGAATTCGTAACTGACAACGGTTATGACATTAAGTTTGCAATTGAACCAAAGCCAAATGAGCCACGTGGAGATATCTTCTTGC
>CAYMNN010000158.1:0-1502 GCA_964391815.1 uncultured Candidatus Planktophila sp. | reverse complement strand
TGTCTTCACTTAGAACATAGTCACCGAAAGCATCGCAATCTTGATATCCCAGTGACTTGTAGAGTTCACGAGCAGGTTTGAAAGCTTCATTTGTTCCCGTTTCAAGACTAATGCGCTCAATACCTCGACCCTTAGCAAATTTTTCAATATGACCAACCATCACTTTACCAATTCCGAGTCCTCTTGATGTAGCCAAGGTATGCATGGACTTCAGTTCCGCATGCTCAATATCTAGAATTCTTAACGCGCCCACACCCACTAACTCGTATTGAATGCGTGCACCAAAAACCGTGATATCTGGAGTAAACAATCTTGAAGCATCGAGTGCATAAACATGTTCAATCGGTGTTGTTGAGGTGCAAAAAAGCCAATGAGCTTGAAGCAATGTGGCTAGTTCCTCGGTCAGTGACTTTTCAGTACTGATTTCTATCTGCATGTACGCAAGTTTAGTGCCCGAAGTCCGGCCTTCTACACAAATCTTCTTTTTCTTAGATTGCTTTACTTGGCCAAAAAATCGGCAAGTGAGTCAAAGTAACTATTCATACCTTCCTGGGCCATTGCCGCCTGCCCCTCTGGAAGTTCGCCAAACTGAGAGAACTTCGACCATGAGCTAGAACCGCGATCCTCAAATTCAATTCGGATTAAATGAGATTCTGTCGCAAAATCTTTCGCGGCAAACTCTTCCGAGGAAGTTGTGTAATGCAATGTGTGTTCGAGCAATTCATTCTTTTCAATTTTTGTGTACTTGCCAAAAAAGTAGGCAGTAAAGCCATGCTCAGGAACTTCGACTCCGCAGGCCCAGAGTCCTCCGATGGATAATTCTGAAACGGTAGCCCCTTTGGTAGAGCTCAAATCTTTGGGGAAGTACCAGGATTCGAGATCAGTGGCATCAGTCCATGCTTTCCAAAGTTTATTGATGGTAACTGGATATTCACGCTCAACAGAATAAAGAAATGGCTGCGTCATAACTAAAGATTATCAGACGGAAAATTCGGCTTGTCGAGAAACTCTCATGTTTGTTTTGAATCGGCGAGGACAAATACATAGACAATGCCTTATTTGCCTAGTTATGATCGCTCACCAAGTTCAATCTGTGGAGGCGTAAATGAGTACTTTTCTAAATCAGGCTAGTGAAATCCAAAGCGACTTAGCCGCGATTCGCCGACACATTCACCAAGAACCAGAAATTGGATTGGACTTACCAAAGACTCAAGCGAAAATTATCGCCGCACTTGATGGCCTTGGTCTTGAAGTCACAACTGGAAAATCACTCAGCTCAGTGACCGCCGTTCTGCGCGGTGCTAAATCTGATAAGACTGTCTTGTTGCGTGCTGACATGGACGCCTTACCTGTTACAGAACTTGCTGATCTTCCGTACAAGAGCCAGATTGATGGCGCAATGCATGCATGTGGTCATGATCTACATGTTGCGATGCTGATTGGTGCCGCTAAGTTGCTTTCCAAGAACAAATCACAACTTAATGGCGACGTGGTCTTTATGT
>CAYMNN010000157.1:0-1502 GCA_964391815.1 uncultured Candidatus Planktophila sp. | reverse complement strand
TGGGGAAATACAACCCTTGAAGATCTTCTTGTTGAACTAGAAGCATCCAGTGGTCGCAAACTTGATAGTTGGGTTAACACCTGGCTTCAAACAGCTGGCGTGAACACTTTGCGTCCAGCTTTAGAAATCGAAGGCGATGTCTATAAGAGCATCACAATTAAGCAAGAAACACCTTTGGTTCCAGCTGATTCAAAGGAATTACGTCCACACCGTCTAGCGGTTGGCTTGTATGACATCAGCGGAGACGTTCTCAAACTGCGCAAGAGTGTGGAACTAGATGTTGCTGGTGCTTCAACTGTTGTTGCAGATCTAGCGGGCGAAAAGGTTGCCGATCTTTTGCTTATCAATGACCGTGACCTTTCATATGCGAAATTGCGCTTTGATGATCGCTCAATTGCAACGCTCAAGACACATCTAGGAAAGCTTGATGATGCACTTGCTCGCGCACTGTGCTGGGCATCTATTTGGGATATGCATCGCGATGCTGAAATTTCATCGTCAGACTTTATTGAAATCGCACTGAATGGCCTTGCCGGTGAAACCGACGATGCGATCGTAAACATTGTCTTGGCTCAGCTGGGTACATCAGTTGAAGCTTATGCAAAGGATTCAAACCGTGCTGCATACCGTGAGAAGTTAGCAAACGGCCTATGGGCGCTAACTCAAAACTCTGCACCAGGTAGTGATCTACAGTTGTTGATTTCTCGTGCATTTGCAATCAATGCTCAAACTGCTGATCAGACTACGAAAATTCGTGAGCTCCTAGATGGAAGTGCTCCGGGACTAAAGGTTGATGCTGATCTTCGTTGGTACTTTTTAATCGCACTTACTGAACGCGGCGCAACAACTAAGGCTGAACTTGATGCAGAACTTGCCAAGGACAACACAACAACCGGAAACCTTGCTTATGAAACTTGCTTAGCAGCGATTCCAAATAGCGAGGCTAAGGCTTATGCATTTAATAAGGTCCTAAATGAAGACATTGTGACTTCGGTTCGTTCGGCATTGATTGCTGGTTTCCAGCGTCCAATTCAGCGCGATCTGCTGGAACCATTTGTAACGCTGTACTTTGAAAACCTCATCAACGCTTGGGAATCCAAGTCATATGAAGGCGCAGCCAAGTATGTATCTGGTTTCTATCCAACCTGGATTGTTAAGCAATCAACCGTTGATGCCACAAATACTTGGCTCAATGGTGCAGGAAAAGATTCACCTGCGGTACTTCGCAAACTTGTGAAAGAGTCTCAGGATGGATTAATCCGTGCGCTTAAGGTTCAAGCCTTAGATAAATAATCTTTGGTAATCAATTACTCAATATGAGTGATTGCTGATGTCTTAGCTTTTCTTGGCTTTGACATTGCGTACGCAAGAACTGAGATCACAACAAACATAACTGTTGGAACTACGAAAAAAGTTACAACGGTTTCGAGAACTGAGATTCCAGGAAACTCGACAATTGGACCTTCGTTATTGTTCATGGGCAAAGTGTAATTTACTTATGC
>CAYMNN010000156.1:0-1536 GCA_964391815.1 uncultured Candidatus Planktophila sp. | reverse complement strand
GAGTGTTAAGAATGCCGATCAAAGCAGTTGTTCCTGCTGCGATGAAGAAGATTGCTAGAGGCACCCAACCAAAGATTCGGTAAGCGGTGATTTTGTCGTCCTTTAGGCCTGTTTCGTTTTCTCTGCTCATAGTGTGAAGGCTACCAATTCTGTTAGTTGATTTCTATGTGAAGTTGCGCTTTTGCTTATTGAAATTGGTCATACTGCTGGTTTACCTTTAGGTATGCGCGTCAGAGTTGCCTCGGTTCTATTCCTGTTGATCTGCTCTTTGTTGATCCCGGTTTCCATTAATGCAGCGGTTAAGCAAGGTGATGCGTGTAAGAAAGTCGGGACTTTTTCGACTGTAAAGGGATTGAAATACACCTGCCTGAAGTCGGGGAAGAAATTAGTTTGGAGCAAAGGCGTTCCCATCAAGAAAAACGCGCCTGCACCCGTAGCAACGCCGACGCCTCCAGTTGAAGCAAGTCCAACACCTGTACCTACAGCCACTCCTTTACCAACTCCAACACCGACGCCCACACCAATAGTTTTGCCGACCTCGTTTAATGACTTGTTTGAAAATCGTAAAGGTATCGGACTTGCTGCTTGGCAAAAGAGTTCAGAAATCATCAAATCAAATAAAAGTAAAGCTGGAACTCTAGAGATATTCACCGGCCCAAATACCAAGCCAAATTTTGATGATTATCCAACTCCTGTTGCACTCGTTTCTCGTTTGTTCCCAAGTCGGAGCGAACCAGAAAAAACAATTGTCATTAGATACAAGTATGTTGATATTGCTTGGGCTGAATCATTATTGCGTTCAAAACTAACACCAGAAGAGTTCACTCGGCTAAACAACAACGAGGGTGGAAGAACAATTACTGGTCGTTGCGATGAGCGTGAGAAAAATTGCCGCGGAGCAATGCAACAGACCACTATGTCGCGAATAAGTTTGATAATTCAAGGTGTTCCTAATTCTGAAGATAGAAATGATCCAACAGGCGGCCCAAGGTTTAACAGTGGAATGCTAGAAGCGCATGAGTATTTCCACTCATTGCAGCGTATTCCGATCATGGACAAGGCTTCCGTTTGGCCACATGCGTGGTTCCGTGAGGGAAGTGCTGAATGGGTTCAAAACATGGCAATCAACTTCGACGACTTTAAGGGATATCAATACTTCCTGCTTGCTGATTGTTCTAACGATTGCACACGATTGTCCGAGGCTGACATCGTAGAGTTTCTGGAAACTTCAAAAGAGAACTACACCGCTCCCAAGTTCAATCAGTTCCTGAATTACAGTCTAAGTTCTCGTTTCATTGAAGCCCTGGTAGCGATTAAGGGGCCAGACACCTTGATTGATATGTATGAGCAAATGGGTAAGAGATTAACTTTTGAACAAGCTTTTAAGAATACCTATGGGGTCGAGTGGAACTACGCGATACCAATCTTGGCCAAGGCAATTCATGCAAACCTGAAGGATGGTCTCTAAAAGAGTATGTTACGGCATTACCAATCCGCCATCGACTGGCACAGTGATTCCGGTGACATAGCTTGATG
>CAYMNN010000155.1:0-1544 GCA_964391815.1 uncultured Candidatus Planktophila sp. | reverse complement strand
TCCACGACTTAGGCACTTAAAACTCCTCTTTTAATTGCAATCAATGCAACTTAATAAGCATCACTCTACCTCAGCCCGCACAATCTTCAATGTTTTACGCCTAAAGCGTATGCTTCACCCATGCATACACAGTTATATATCGATGGCCAGTGGGTAGATGGAATCGGAAAGCTTCCTGTTTACGATCCAAGCGACGGTTCAGTAATCGCCGAGGTTGCACTCGCCGGAGATGCACACTGTGATGCCGCGATCGCTGCAGCTGATGCAGCTGCAAAAGCGTGGGCAAAGACTGCGCCACGTTATAGATCAGAAATTTTGCGTAAAGCGTTTGAATTAATGACGGCAGAAAATGAAGTCATTGCAACTTTAATTTCGCGCGAAAATGGCAAAGCAATGCCAGATGCTCGCGGTGAAGCAACATATGCCGCAGAATTTTTCCGTTGGTTTGCTGAAGAAACAGTTCGCACACCAGGTGATTTCCGTAAATCACCATCAGGTGACAAGCGAATCCTTGTTTCACACGAACCAATTGGTGTCTCAATTCTTATTACCCCGTGGAACTTTCCAGCAGGTATGGCAACTCGCAAGATAGGACCAGCAGTTGCTGCAGGTTGCACAATGATCCTAAAGCCAGCGGGTGAAACACCTTTAACTGCGATGTACATCGTTGATTTGATGGAACGTGCAGGTTTACCAAAGGGTGTTCTTAATTTAGTTCTTCCAGAAAAAACCGGACCAGCAATTTCAAAGATGCTGCATGATCCACGAGTTAAGAATCTTTCATTCACGGGTTCAACTGAAGTCGGTCGCATCTTGCTGAAAGAAGCTGCAGACCGCGTTATTCGCTGCTCAATGGAACTTGGCGGAAACGCACAAGTTGTTATTCATGACGATGCAGATTTAGCAGTAACTATTCCGCAGCTTTCACTTGCCAAAATGCGTAATGGTGGTGCTGCATGTACTTCAGCAAACCGCATCTTTGTTCAACGCGGAATCGCAGATAAGTTCATTGCAGAAATGACTAAGTCCATGAGCTCATACGTAATGGGCCGAGGCATAGATGCCACAACAACTCTTGGCGCTTATGTTTCAATGAAGGAACGCAACAAGATCGCTGACATTGTTGATGAATCAATTGCAGCTGGTGCCAAGGTTGAAGTTGGCGGAGTTAAACCAGAAGGCGAAGGCGCTTTCTACCCAGCAACGGTTTTGGTTGTTAAGAAAGATAACCCAATCTTGCTCCATGAAATCTTTGGACCTGTTGCACCGATTGTTATTTTCGATACCGATGAAGAAGGAATCGAACTAGCTAATGACACCGAATTTGGTCTTATTAGTTATGTCTTTTCATCAAACCTCACCCGCGCATTGCGCACTGCAGAGGCGATGGAATCCGGAATGGTTGCGATCAATAAGGGTGTTATTTCAGACCCAGCGGCGCCATTTGGTGGCGTAAAGCAATCAGGCTTAGGCCGCGAAGGTGGCTTCGATGGAATTCACGAGTTCTTGCAGACCAAGTTCATTGGCGTCGAGATCTAACCTGC
>CAYMNN010000154.1:0-1548 GCA_964391815.1 uncultured Candidatus Planktophila sp. | reverse complement strand
CCTGGGCGACCTGGTCCCCATGGTGTTGGCCATGATGGGTCTCCGGGCTTTGCCGCTTTCCATAAAGCAAAGTCACGTACATCTTTTTTGTAGGTTTCATCGGCGTCAGCTGCTGGTTGTAAATCATCTAGGTGCTGGCGCGACAACGTTAAGTACTGCTTTAACTTTCGGACTTCTAGATAAACATCGCCATTGCCTGGTGCATATGCGGCGCCGTTTTCAATAAGTGTTTGCATCAGTTCGACCATCTGAGTGATGTGCCCAGTTGCCCGTGGTTCATAGGTTGGTGGCATCACATTCAATGCTGCGTAGGCTTCACTAAACGCGCGTTCGTACTTCATTGCAACAGCCCACCACGGCATGTGTTCGTGAACAGCTTTGTGCAAAATCTTGTCATCAATATCGGTGACGTTACGAATAAAGGTTACGTCGTACCCATTTTTCATTAACCAGCGACGCAAAATATCAAAGTTAATACCGCTTCGAACATGGCCGATATGTGGTGCTGCTTGCACAGTTGCACCGCACACATAGATCGAAACCTTGCCGGCTTCTAGCGGTTTGAATTCACTTACTTCGCGCGTTGCTGTGTCGTACAAATTCAAACTCATGGAGCAATCACCAACGCATTTGCAATTACGTAGATTCCTTCACCACGACCGGTAAATCCCATTTGATCAGATGTAGTGGCAGAAACTGAAACAGGTGCGCCCAGGGCGGCAGATAAAACCTTTTGTGCTTCATCACGACGTGGCGTGATCTTTGGTTGATTACCAACAATCTGCAGTGCAACATTGTTGATTACAAAACCTTTAGCAGTTACAAAATCACGAAGTTTTTCAATCATCGCGATTCCGGATGCACCGGCCATTTCAGGAGTATCGACGCCAAAGAATGTTCCGATATCGCCTAGTTGGCAGGCAGATAAAACCGCATCGCACAGCGCATGTGCTGCAGCATCGCCATCGCTATGGCCCACCAAACGAGGCGCATCTGGCCACTGCAATCCAGCTAGTGAGCACGGCCCGCTATCGCCAAATTGATGCGCATCTACACCGACACCGGTGCGCATCTTGGAAAGGTTCATTGTCTAAGAGTATCGGCTTCATGGGTGGTGTTTAATACGCATACCGGCTTTATCAATGGAAAAGAGTTCACAGTGACCTACACATCTCGGCTTCGAGATCATGCACAGAAGATCGGGCGAGATACACGAATCGCATTGGTCGGGGCAGGCCAGATGGGTCGCGGCTTTGGTAACCAGTTAGGCCGCAAAGAGGGAATTTCACTATCCATCATCATTGATACCGATTTAGAGCGCGTAAAAGTTGTTTACGCCGATTTAGGAATCACTGACATCGTATTTAGCGATGACAAGGATGTTTTGGCCAAAGCTATTTTGGAAGGCAAGCACACCGGTAGCACCAATGCCACTTTGGTGTCCGAGCTTCCGGTTGATTTAGTTGTTGAAGGAACCGGTATTCCAGATATCGGCGCACAGATTACTTACACATCACTTCTTGCAAAGAAAGATGTTGCGGTTCTAAA
>CAYMNN010000153.1:0-1554 GCA_964391815.1 uncultured Candidatus Planktophila sp. | reverse complement strand
AGATACCGGAACAACTGGATCAACTGGATCACAAGGAGCTAAAGGTGACACAGGTACGGCTGGTGCTCCTGGAGATGCAGGTATTTCTGTGGCCAAGTTTGCAACGGTTCCACTTACAACTTTAGCGACAGGAGTTGACGGTGGTACTTCTTCGAACATTTTCTTTACCGCCGAAACAAACGGAAACTACACATTCGAGGTAATGCTTTCAGGCGTGATTAGCATTCCAAATCAAATGAAACTATATGCAGAATTAGTTTCTGGAAACATGTTGATTGGAAACCAATTCGCTGTCGCTAGTGACTCGACCACTGGAGTGAATGGATTGTCTGGACGGCAATATGGATTCCGACTCATAGGTTCGGCTGCAAACGTAACTTCGGGGACTACGTTCTCCGTGAGGGTTGGAATAGTTAACGCTGTGGACTCAATAAACATTAACTTCATGGGCAGAGCCCTGGTTAACAAGGTTGGATCAATCGGATAAACAAACTGGAGCGGGTGACCGGGATCGAACCGGCATGGCCAGCTTGGAAGGCTGGGGCTCTACCATTGAGCTACACCCGCAGGTGTTAGGGCTAAAGGTACTGGGTCGGTAATCAGAGTGCGAAATCTGGTTTAGACTCTGCCTTTGCGCCTCGGGGCGTAGCGTAGTGGCTAGCGCGCCTGCTTTGGGAGCAGGAGATCGGGAGTTCGAATCTCCCCGCCCCGACCAGTTTGTTTCGGTAATCATCACTTCCACCTAGGAGTAATTAGTGAAAAGTTCAGTAGAAGTTCTATCTCCAACACGCGTTCGTCTTGATGTTGAAGTTGCTTATTCTGAGCTCGAATCACATGTAGCTAATGCATATAAGAAGGTTGCATCGCAGGTAAACATCCCAGGTTTCCGTAAGGGAAAAATTCCAGCATCAATGATCGATCAGCGCGTAGGTCGCGGTACTGTCATCGACGAGGCAATTAACTCAGCTCTTCCAGAGTTCTATGGCCAAGCAGCTCGCGAACACAAGGTTGCAGTTATTGGACGCCCAGAAGTTGATGTTAAAGAGTTTGTAGATAAAGACAAGCTTGTCTTTGCAGTCGAAGTAGATGTTCGCCCAGAAGTAAACTTGCCAGATTTCTCAAAGATCACAATCGAAGTTGATGACGTCAAGGTTGAAGACTCAGATGTTGATGAGCAGATCGAAGCTTTGCGCACACGTTTTGGAACGCTGACAACAGTTGAGCGCGAAATCAAGATGGGTGACTTTGCAACTCTTGATATGACTGCATTTATTGATGGTGCAGAAATTGATGGCGGACAAGCAAATGACATTTCATACGAAGTTGGTTCAGACAAGATGATTCCTGGTCTCGACGAGATCTTGATCGGCATGAAGGCTGGCGACGTAAAGCAGTTTGAAACTGAACTTGTTGGACAGCAAGAAGGCGAAAAGGGCGAAGTTAAGGCAACAGTTAAGGCTGTTAAGGAGCGCGAGCTTCCACCAGTTGATGATGCCTTTGCAAAGCTTGCATCTGAATTCGACACTCTTGCTGAATTAAAGGCTGACTTTGTTG
>CAYMNN010000152.1:0-1598 GCA_964391815.1 uncultured Candidatus Planktophila sp. | reverse complement strand
TTGTGCATGTTCCATTAATGGACTCGCAGGCACCTGAATTTCCAGGGTTACCAACCATGCCGCTAGATCAAATGGTTATTGCTGTGCGAGCCATGTTGGAGATAGTTTCTTAGGGATATAAACCGCGAAGCTTGTGAGCTTGCGCGACTCGTCCGACCCCAATCATGTGCGCGGCTTCACGCCATGAAACCTTTTTTGAAATTGCCATATCCTCAACCTCTTTGAAGGAACGCATCATAATTTCATTTAGGTTGGACTTAACTTCTTCTGCAGACCAAAAATAATTCTGCTTGTCCTGTACCCATTCAAAATAAGAGACAATCACTCCACCAGAGTTTGCAAGAATGTCCGGCACAGTGAGAATTCCTTTGTCATTGAGGACTTGGTCTCCAGCTGGAGTGGTTGGAGCGTTTGCACCTTCAACAACAATTTTTGCCTTGATACCCGGTGCTGATTTTTCGGTGATTGCATCAGACAGTGCCGCAGGGATCAAAACATCAACCTCTAAATGGAGCAGTTCTTCCTGGGTCAACTTATCTGTCCCAGGCATATTTAATGAGTGGTTTTCATTGAAATATTTCCACAGCTCTGCAATGCTATTAAAACCGGTCACAGCACCATTTACATCACTTACCGCAACAATTTTCAGACCTAGATTTTCTAGGCCAATTGCAGTCCAATAACCTACTTTTCCAAAGCCCTGTATCGCCACAGTCGCACCTTTAGGATCGATTCCACGAGTTTTTAATGCTTCAACCGTAGAAATTACAACTCCATCACCAGTTGCTGAAGTACGTCCTAAGGAGCCTCCTAAAACTATTGGTTTACCTGTCACTACACCAGGTACTGAATATCCGGCATTAACCGAATACGTATCCATCATCCAAGCCATGTTGCGCTCATCAGTTCCTACATCTGGTGCAGGAATATCTCTTTCTGGTCCGATAATTGGAAGAATTTCAGAAGTGTATCTGCGAGTCAATCTTTCGTTTTCACGTTCGGATAAATCTTTTACATCTATGGCTATCCCGCCCTTAGCCCCACCATATGGAAGGTTAGTTAATGCACATTTCCAAGTCATTAACATAGCAAGAGCTACAGTTTCATCCATATCAATTGATGGGTGAAACCGGACTCCACCTTTAGATGGTCCGCGCGTTGTTGAATACTGAACTCTAAATCCTTTGTAAATTTCTACGTCACCATTGTCGCGACGTAATGGAACTGCAACTTCAAGGATTCGACGAGGTGTAGAAAGTGTCTGCCAATCGTTATCAGAAAGTTCAAGCAGCTGAACAGCCCGTTGCAGTTGTTGTCTTGCAGTATCGAGCGCTGACTCCATTGTCAATTAATTAACCCTATTCTTTATGCGCGAAGAGCTTTTGCAAAATCCTGGAAATCTTCAACAAGTAGATCAATTTCTGTTTGGCCATGTGCTAACGAAATTAACCACTGCTCGTCTAGTCCGGGAGGCGTAATGATTCCGCGGTTAAGTGCAAACAACCAATGTGCTTCAGCAACAGTGAAATCAGTAGCCTTGTAGTCACGGTAGTTGCGGACAGGTTGGGTAGACCAAGTAACACAACCCTTTACGCCAA
>CAYMNN010000151.1:0-1618 GCA_964391815.1 uncultured Candidatus Planktophila sp. | reverse complement strand
CCTGTATTGAAGCCTTAATAGGTACTAAGAAGTAAAGACGGTAGTTTGGCGACCATGTCAGAGAAGCAAACCTCTGCGTGGTCGCCAAGCTCACGTGAATTAGAACGCCGCAAGTCTCGGCGTGCGATAAGCCGCAAGCAAGCAACAATTGCTGCGGTTTCTTCTGTTTTTGTACTAGGCACAATGTTTGTAATTCTTGTGACTAGCCCAGGTTGGGAAACTGTTAAGAGTACTTTCTTTGATATTGATTACGGCAAAGAGGTATTTCCAACCGTGGTTAAGGGTTTATGGATTAATTTGCAGCTCACCTTTATTGGGGGAGCAGCAATCGGAGTAATTGCTTTAGGTCTGGCACTTATGCGGACAACAAAATCTCCAGCACTTACCCCATTTAGATTTCTAGCAACTGCCTATGTTGATATCTTCCGTGGCGCACCACTTATCTTGATCATTTTGTTAGTTGGCTTTGGAGTTCCAGCACTTGGGCTTACAGGCGTTTCAAGCAATGTAATTTTCTTGGGTACGGTTGCAGTTGTACTTACTTACTCTGCCTACGTTGCCGAAGTTATTCGAAGCGGAATTTTATCTATCCACCCAAGCCAGCGTGCAGCTGCACGTTCATTAGGTTTAACTTCGGGGCAAACGATGCGATTTGTTGTTCTGCCTCAAGCTATTCGCCGAGTAGTTCCACCTCTACTAAATGATTTTGTTTCACTACTAAAGGACACGGGTCTGGTTTCAATTCTGGGCGTAACTGATGCGGTTCGAGCGGCCCAGATCAATGCCAGCCGCACCTTTAACTACACGCCTTATGTCGTGGCCGCCATCTTGTTCTTATTGATTACTATCCCAATGACTCGCTACACAGATCGAGTAATTAGACAACGCACTAGTTCGCAGAACTCAGAAGGCACAATTTAATGAGTAATGTCCTTGAACTTGTAAACATACGTAAATCATTCGGAACAGAATTAGTCCTTAATGATTTGTCCCTGACGGTTCCAGAGCACACGGCCACAGTTTTGATTGGTGCTTCCGGTTCAGGTAAATCAACTTTATTGCGTTGCATCAACTTGCTCGAATCAATTGATGACGGACAAATCTTTCTTGATGGTAAAGAAATTTCAGATCCACTTGTCAATGTAGATGAAGTTCGCCGTCGCCTTGGAATGGTTTTTCAATCATTTAATCTTTTTCCTCACAAAACTGTTTTGGAAAACATCACTTTGTCTCCGATCAAAGTGCACGGTAAGAGTAAAGATGAAGCAAATTCTCATGCGATGCATTTGCTTAAGCGTTTTGATTTAGCCGACAAAGCTGATCAGTATCCAGATCGCCTCAGTGGGGGACAGCAACAACGTGTAGCAATTATTCGCTCATTAGCGGTTAGCCCGCGTTTGCTGCTTCTTGACGAAGTCACATCCGCACTTGATCCTGTTTTGGTTAATGAAGTATTAACTGCGGTTCGAGATTTGAAGAGTGATGGAATGACAATGGTTCTAGCAACGCATGAAATGGGCTTTGCAACACAAGTTGCGGATGAGGTTTGTTTCTTAGAATCAGGCAACATTGTTGAACGTGGAACCGCCGAACAGGTCTTGCATAACCCTCAGAACCC
>CAYMNN010000150.1:0-1619 GCA_964391815.1 uncultured Candidatus Planktophila sp. | reverse complement strand
CAAACCCAAAGACAGGAACAGTAACTACAGATGTTGCTAAGGCTGTTGAAGATATCAAGGGTGGAAAGATCGAATTCCGCGTTGATAAGAATTCAAACCTTCACTTCCTAATCGGCAAGGTTTCATTTACTGCCCAGCAGCTTGCAGAGAACTACGCAGCTGCAATGGATGAAGTACTTCGTGCAAAGCCAAACTCATCAAAGGGTCGCTACGTACAAAAGGCAGTTGTTTCAACAACTATGGGACCTGGAATTCAGGTTGATCCAAACCTAGTTCGCGAACCATCAGCTAACTAACCATAATTAATGAGAAGGGCCTCGGCGTTACGCCGGGGCTCTTTTTATTTTCCTCGACCTTCTTCGATTGGTTACTAGACTTGGTTTATGGCATCAATCGTTGAAACCGCACCACTTGTATTAAACGTGGGTGTTGTGTTGACCGCTGCAGCAACCATGGGTTTTGCTGCACGCAAATTAGGTCTGCCATCTGTGATTGGGTATTTGTTAACTGGGCTTTTGGTTTCTCCATTTACTCCAGGTTTTGTTGCAGATAACAATCAATTGGCTTTGCTGGCAGACATTGGTGTTGTTTTACTTTTATTTGAAGTAGGAATAGAAATTGATTTGCGGCGGATAAGTAAGGAACAGAAAACCTTGCTTTGGGGTGCACCTGCCCAAGTAGCAATTGGATTAGCTATCGGTACACCAGTTTTCTTGTGGCTTGGAATTCCACTTCTTGGTGCTTTACTTTTGGCACTTTCGATAGCCCTCTCTTCTAGCGTTGTGATTGTTAATATCACCAGAAGCCCCCGAAGAACTACAGATACTCCGACCGAAGAAGCCTTACTTGGTTGGTCAGTTATTCAGGATGTTGTAGGTGTTGCAGCAGCTGCAATTATCTTGACTCTGTTTGGGGCATCTGAGCGCCCTTTGGCATTGGCTATCGGTGGCTTGATTGGTTTTATTTTGCTGGCTTTCCTTGCCTCGAAGATTTTGCCAGTTCTATTCAGGGTCGTCAGATGGGAAAGAGATCTCTTCTTAATTTACTCGGTTTCTGTTGGATTGGTTCTTGCGGCACTTGGCACAGTTGTCTTTGGAATACCAATGGCACTTGCAGGGTTCGTCGCAGGACTTGCAATTAACCAAAGCCGCGATACTGAAGAAGTGAGAAAAGCTATCTTGCCATTCAGAGATCTTTTTGCGGTTTTGTTCTTCGTGGTGATTGGTACTCTAATTGAACCTGCACAGGCTCTAAAGGCGGCTCCATTTGCGCTACTCATTTTGGCGCTACTAATACTCTTAAAGAGCTTACCTACTGCACTATTTGCAGCCATTGGCAAAATGAAGGTTAAGAAGACTCAGTTTGCAATCGGTATTAGTCAGGTCGGTGAATTCTCCTTCGTACTCTGTAGCCTGGCTTTTTCCGAAGGTGTTTTAACTCGCTCACAGTTCACAGCGGTTTTGATGGCGGTTGTAGTTTCAATCGTTGGCTCGACCGTGTTGGTCAGGAAGGCCCCTCGCCAAGCGTGAATTTGACCGAAAGCCCAGGCCGGCTCTAGCCTTAGGCCATAACCAAAGACCGCAGGTCTAGATCAACCGCAAGGAAGATCTAAATAAATG
>CAYMNN010000149.1:0-1620 GCA_964391815.1 uncultured Candidatus Planktophila sp. | reverse complement strand
CGGGCTGTGAATAACTTTTACATCTGTCGGTAGGCCAGTCAATAGTCCGATCTATGACAACCGCGCTGCGTATTCCTCGAGAGATTCTCGATATTGAGGTTGCTGAATTACTCAAGGCAAAGCCTGGATGCTTAACGTTGGGCGAATTAATTGAAATCAATCCATTGTCACTGAGTTCTGTTGGGCGAATAGATTACTTATCCGCCCTTGATCGCCAAGAGTCCTGGATCTGCGCATTAAAGCAAGAGGCGTTGGTAGCAATTGCTGGCGAATACGCCGATGAAGATGGCGGTGTTTTTGGATGTGTTGATGATGAAGAACGTGAAGATGTTGCGACCGCTCTGCGATTATCCCCAACAACCGCGCAAAGCCGAATCGATGTAGCGCGTGTATTGATAGGACATCTTCCCAACACTATTTCAGCACTTTCCACGGGTGAAATCTCAGTGGCACATGCAACTGTGATTGCTCGAGAAACAGCAACTGCGATCAAGAATGGATTGAGCCCAGAATCTGTTTTCCGAGTGGAGCAAACCGCACTTGCACATGCTGAGTTTCATACACCAGGACAAGTTGCCTCAAAGGTTAAGACCGCTATTGCAAAGCTTGCGCCAGAAGATTTTGAAGAACTAGTTGATCGTGCACGAGATTCACGACGCGTAACTTTTTACCCAGAGGCAGATGGAATGGCGACAGTTATCGCAATTTTGCCAGCAGAAGATGCCCAAACTGTTATGAAATCTATTGAGGCATACATTGTGAAAAGAAACCAAGAAGAAGAGGCATGTCAGTGTGATGGCGTTGCCGGAATCTCAAAGGATTGCTTGCACCACAGCCACGAAGGCGCAGCAGAATGGTCCATGCTTTCTGCTGACATGAAGCGTGCAGATGCATTAACTGCAATTGCCTCACAAGCTTTGGCTGCATTGGCCAATGATGTACAGCCGCATCGACGCCCAATCACAATCAGCGTTGCAATTGATCTACAAACTTTGATTGGATTGGCAGAAAATCCTGGGCAACTTGCCGGATACGGAGCGATTCCAGCTTCTGTTGCTCGTCGTTTAGCAGCAGATGGAAACTGGCAACGATTTGTTAGTGATCCAACAACAGGAAATCTCTTAGATTTTGGAAGGGAGAAATACACTCCACCTCAAGAACTTGTTGATTATCTCCTTGCTCGCGATCGAATTTGTAGATTCCCTGGGTGTAGACGAACAGGTCAAGGTTCAGATATTGATCATGCTCAGAGTTGGGAAACAGGCGGTGAAACAAATCCTGCAAATCTTGGATTGCTGTGCCGACGTCACCACAGAATGAAAACACATGGTGGTTGGAGCCTTGAAAGCAATCCCGATGGCTCATGCCTTTGGAAATCACCGAAGGGTAAAACTTTTTTCGTTCCCTCTCGCCCGTTCCTTGATGCTGTGTGAGATTTCTTGACCACTACTCTCCCAGGGCACTGTTGAAATCCATTACCTGCGATACTTCACCAATGATTTGGTGGCCAACTGAAGTTCCAACCCTTCAATATGGGTTGATCACACTTCGTAAACCCGAAGAGCGCGACATCGTTCCGCTTTTCGAAGGTGTGCAAGATCCAATCATTCCGCAATTCAC
>CAYMNN010000148.1:0-1634 GCA_964391815.1 uncultured Candidatus Planktophila sp. | reverse complement strand
CTGCATCGTTGCACCCCAGTGCTTATCAACCATTAACTTTGCAATCTTCTTTTGCTCATCTGTTCCAAGCACATAAGCAACTTGTGCGAAGGCATAACCAGATGCGTAAATGTGAATTGCAGGGTTTGAACCCAAAACCATTTCAGCGATTGCCCAACGAACTGATGGAGGAATCTTCATTCCACCTAATTCAACTGGTGCATCAACGCGCCACCATTCGCCATCAACGTATGCCTTGTATGACTTCTTAAAACTTTCAGGCAAAGTGACATTGCCAGTTTCTTTATTCAAAATCGCGCCAACACGATCACCTTCAACAAAAGATGCAGCTAAATCGTTTTCACATAAACGCTTTACCTCTTCAAGCATGCCCATGGCGGTGTCACGATCGACTTCGCCGTACGGTGCTGTGCCCATAACTTTTTCGCGACCCAATAGGTCAAAGAGGCAGAATTCAATGTCACGTAGATTTGCTTTGTAATGGCTCATGTCCAAATTCTGCTACCCGCCAGTAACTTACGCAACCCCATTTGAGCGTGAGTTTTAGGGCCATGGCTCGTATAGGCTCACGCCGTGTTACTTAGCGATCGCGATATCCGCGCAGAAATAGCAGCTGGCCGAGTCGGCTGCGAGCCATTCCATGAAGCAATGATCCAGCCATCTTCTGTTGATGTGCGCTTGGACAAGTTCTTCCGCGTTTTTGAAAACCACAAGTACAGCGTGATCGATCCTTCCATTGAACAACCAGAGCTAACCCGCGAAGTTGTTGCCGATGGCGACGAACCATTTATCTTGCACCCAGGTGAATTTGTTTTGGCAAGCACCTACGAAGTAATTACTTTGCCTGATGACATCGCAGGTCGCCTTGAAGGTAAGTCTTCACTTGGTCGCCTTGGCTTGCTCACACACAGCACCGCAGGCTTTATCGATCCAGGCTTTAGCGGACACATCACTCTTGAACTTTCTAACGTTGCCAACTTGCCCGTCAAACTCTTTGCCGGAATGAAGATCGGTCAACTATGTCTCATCAAACTCTCATCTCCTGCTGAGCATCCTTACGGCAGCGAGAAGTACGGTTCACGCTACCAAGGTCAGCGCGGGCCAACCCCAAGCCGTTCATTCTTAAATTTCCACCGTTCAAAAATAAACTAATCCCGCGGGAATGAACCCGCAGAAAGCGCGGTTTAATTAGGTATGGAAATCATTATTGGTTTAGCTGCAGTTGCTCTTATCGCTGTCTTTTTTATCTCTCAATACAACCGCCTGATTCGCTTGAACATCACAGTTGATGAAGCGTGGGCACAGATTGAGGTACAACTAAAGCGTCGTGCTGATTTGATCCCTAACTTGGTGGAAACCGTTAAGGGATATGCAAAGCATGAACAATCAACTTTTGATGCAGTCGTAACCGCGCGCGCTAAAGCAACAACTGCCAGCACAGTTGCAGATACTGCAGCCGCTGATGGAATGTTGACTCAAGCATTGCGTGGATTGCTCGCAGTTGCCGAGGCATATCCAGACCTAAAGGCATCAACTAACTTTTTGTCATTACAAGAAGAGCTTGCAACAACTGAAAACAAAGTTGCATTTGCTCGCCAGTTCTACAATGACAATGTGCGCTCGCTTAATACCGC
>CAYMNN010000147.1:0-1648 GCA_964391815.1 uncultured Candidatus Planktophila sp. | reverse complement strand
TTCGCGCATATCGAACTGCACCAACTGTTGCGATATCAACGTTGTCTACAAGAACAGTTACATCGTGGCGTGCAATTGAAGTAGCACGTGCCTGATGTTGCTTAACCTCTAGTGCTTCTTGTTCACGAGTGTATTGGCGACGCAAGCGCAGAAATGTCATTACCAAAATTGGTGCAGTAATTAGTACTAACCAAGCACCTTGTGTAAATTTCACAACAGAGAAAATGATCACAACAAGAAGCGATATCGAACCTGCAAGTCCATTGATAAAGACCTTTGCTCGCCAGTGACCTGTTTTATTTCGCAGTGCGTGACGAGTCATTCCAAAACCAGCCAAAGTGAATCCAGTAAAGACACCAAGTGCATAGAAAGCAACCAAGTGTTCAACCGATCCACCAGTGATCAAAACTAAGAAAATTCCGCCGCCAGCTAGAAATAAGATTCCATTAGAGAATGCAAGACGGTGGCCGCGCTTAGTTAGCTGACGAGGCAAGTAGCCATCTGTTGCGACGAAATTAACCAATAACGGGAAAGCGCTGTACGTAGTGTTTGCACCTGCAAACAAGATAAGCATCGTTGCCAACTGAACCATCACGAACATAACCTGCCCAACAACACCATCGCCCATGATTGTCTTAGCGATCTGTGAAATAACTGTCGGGGTACCGGATTCGTAAGGAACTGCATGAATTTTGTGAGCAAACCAGGAAACACCAAGAACTAGAGTTCCAAGCAATGCGCTCATTGTGTACAAGGTTCGGCGGGCATTTACATGCTCTGGTGTCTTAAACAATGCAACGCCATCTGAGATCGCTTCAAGGCCCGTCAGAGATGAGCCTCCATTAGCAAAAGCGCGAAGCAAGATAAAGATTGCAGCAAAGGTCAGCAGGCCTTGTTCTTGGCCGATTTCAATTGCGCCAGGTTGATCAACACTGAGCTTTACCAAAGTTCCATTGAACTGCCTGTAGAGCCCAACTGAGAAAACAATAAACATGCAGCTGACGAAGAAATAAGTTGGAAGCGCAAAAGCTTTACCAGCTTCCTTAACGCCACGAAGGTTTCCATAGGTCAACAAGACGATGACAACTAAAATCATCGGAATCTTGTAAGGACTTAGTGAAGGAAAAGTAGAAATAATCGCAGCAACTCCGGCTGCAGATTGAATCGCGATTGTCACGATGTAATCAAGCATCAAGGCAACTGCCGCGATTTGGGCAACTACTGGTCCAAAGTTATCTCGCGAAACAATGTATGCCCCACCAACTTTTGTATACACGTTGATGACATCTCGATACGACAAAGTGATGATCAGAAGAATTACCAAAACAACTGCGGTCATTGGCATCAGCAATGCAAATGCAGCTAAACCAAATGCGGGTAACAAGGCAATCAAAATCTGTTCTGAACCATAAGCAGAAGATGAAATACAGTCAGAAGAAAGAATTCCTAATCCATAACGCTTACTTAAGCGCTGATGGCTAAGCGTGTGGCGGTTAAGAGGATTACCTAACAGGCGTCGCTTAATTGTGTAGAAAGTGGAATCTTTTAGATGCGCATGATCCTTAAGCACTTCTGGGACTGGCGCATCATCGGTCCACGACTTAGGCACTTAAAACTCCTCTTTTAATTGCAATCAATGCAACTTAAT
>CAYMNN010000146.1:0-1677 GCA_964391815.1 uncultured Candidatus Planktophila sp. | reverse complement strand
ATTGTTACCAACTGACCTGGTAGCTCATCAACTGCGAAGTAGAACCACAAAGTAAATCCAGCAGCTACAAGACTTACTACGCCGCCAATCTGCTTTCCACTCTTGAACTTTCTAAATGCAACAAAGGCCAAGATGACAACGATGAACAAGAGCAGTGCATGGATCGCTGTTGAATCACGAAGCTGTAGTGCATCGGCAAAACCAAATAGACCCGCACCTGCAAGTAATCCACCTGGGCGGTAATTTCCAAAGAGCAACGCTGCAAGGCCGATGTATCCACGGCCTGCCACTTGGTTCTCTTGATAATTGCTTGCTGCAACGATTGCTAGGAAGCCTCCACCAAGACCCGCTAAACCACCAGAAATAAGCACACCTGCGTACTTCATTGCATAAACATTGACACCTAATGATTCTGCTGCAACTGGTGCTTCGCCAGCACTACGCAGACGCAAACCAAAAGCGGTACGCCACAGAATGAAGTAAGCCAGTGGCACAAATGCAATGGCAACCATGGTTACATAGGAAACATCTCCGGTTAAACCGCGAAGGATTCCAGCTAAATCAGAGACAAAGAACCAGTTCAGATTTGCAATGGATCCCAATAGATCTGGACTCTTCCACCCGAAGTATTGGCCTCCAGATAAAACAGGTAATCCGTTAAGTGGAATTGAATCAATTCCTGGTGACTGTGAAGGCCCCGGCCAGGAACCGTTCTTATACATAAGAGTTGATAAGTAGCGGACTAATCCAGCAGCAATAATGTTGATCGCAACACCTGACACCACATGATCTACGCCAAAGGTAACTGTTGCAATTGCGTGCAGTAATGCACCGACAGAACCAAAAACAACTGCGGCTAATAAGCCAGCCCATGGACCATGTTGCGATCCAATTAATCCACCCGCCCAGGCACCCATAATCATCATGCCTTCAAGACCGATGTTTACAACACCTGCACGCTCTGAGAACAAACCACCCAGTGCTGCCAAAACAATTGGCACTGAAAGAAGTAGTGCCGCAGATGCAGTACCAGTACTTGTTAAGTCACTTGCCCCAGTAATCAATCGAATGGATGCTAAAACGAAAACAAGCATTACCGCATAGCGAAGAATCTTCATGGCTTTCATGCCTGCACCACCTTAGCTAGCTCCTTGCTTTGTAGCGTTAATTTGAAGCGTCGCACAACTTCGTAAGCAATAACAGCGCTAAGAAGAATTGAGCCTTGCATAATCACATAAGTTTCAGGAGCAATATCGATCAGCTCTAGCGCACGTGAACTTACTTCTAGGAATCCAAAAAGAAGTGCGCTGAAAGCCATACCGCCGGCAGAGTTACGTCCCAGCAGTGCTACTGCAATTGCTGAAAAACCAATTCCGGCACGGAAACCAAGGTTGTATGTGTGTGTCTCGCCCAGAACTGTTGGCAGACCCGAAAGTCCCGCAATAGCCCCAGAAATTACCAGCGCCCAAAAGGTCATCTTCTTTGAATTAACACCACTAACGCGGGCAGCGATTGGATTTAATCCTGATGCGCGGAGTTCAAATCCAAACCGGGTGCGATTTACAACAAACCAGAAAATCAAACCTAGCGCCACAGCCACGAAGAACATTCCGTAGACGCCGCCGCCTGGTTGATCCTCAACGCCAATCTTTCGAAGAAGTGGCATTAAATCTGGAA
>CAYMNN010000145.1:0-1679 GCA_964391815.1 uncultured Candidatus Planktophila sp. | reverse complement strand
CGAGAAACAGAAACACCTACGTTGATCGCTGGGCGAACACCGGCGTTGAAAAGATCTGTTTCGAAGAAGCACTGACCATCAGTAATCGAAATAACGTTTGTAGGAATAAAAGCAGAAACGTCATTTCCCTTTGTTTCGATGATTGGCAAACCGGTCATTGAACCGCCACCTAAATCATCTGAAAGCTTTGCACAACGCTCTAGCAAACGTGAGTGTAAGTAGAAAACATCTCCTGGGTACGCTTCGCGGCCTGGTGGACGACGAAGTAGAAGTGAGACTGAACGGTAAGCCTCAGCTTGCTTTGATAAATCATCAAACACGATAAGAACGTGCTCGCCCTTGTACATCCAGTGCTGACCAATTGCAGAACCTGTGTAAGGAGACAAGTACTTGAAACCTGCTGGATCTGATGCAGGTGAAGCAACGATTGTTGTGTACTCCATTGCGCCAGCTTCTTCGAGTGCGCCCTTAACTGCAGCAATCGTTGAACCCTTCTGACCAATAGCAACATAAATACACTTAACTTGCTTCTTCTTATCGCCAGATTTCCAGTTTTCCTTCTGGTTAATAATTGTGTCGACTGCAACTGCAGTCTTTCCGGTCTGACGGTCACCAATGATCAACTGGCGCTGTCCGCGACCAATCGCTGTCATCGCATCGATCGCCTTGATACCAGTTGCAAGAGGTTCCTTAACAGGTTGGCGCTGAACTACAGAGGGAGCCTGTAGTTCTAGTGCGCGACGTGCTTCGGCTTTGATTTCACCCTTGCCATCAATTGGATTTCCAAGTGCATCAACAACGCGACCAAGGAAGCCATCGCCAACTGGTACAGAGAGAATTTCACCAGTGCGACGAACAGAAGTTCCTTCTTCAATTCCTGTTGTGCTGCCCAAGATAACTGTTCCAATTTCACGAACATCTAGGTTGAGTGCAAGACCCAATGTGCCGTTAGCAAATTGCAATAGCTCATTTGCCATTGTCGAAGGCAAACCTTCAACACGTGCAATGCCATCGCCTGCCTGGCTTACTGTTCCTACCTCGTCGCGAGCCGCAACGCCTGGATCGTATGACTTAACGAAGTTCGCTAAGGCACCCTGAATCTCTTCAGGATTGATCTTTAGGTCTGCCATGTGTTTCTCCCTTTATTTGCTTCCAGCCAAGGCACGTGCGGCCCCAGCCAAACGATTTGAAACTGAACCATCAACCATTTCATCTGCGAACTTGACTGAAACTCCACCCAAAACTGCTGGATCGATTTCAATGTTCATTCGAACAGGTTGTCCTACTTGCTTATTCAGCGCTGCTTCCAAGCGATCCTGCTGTGCTTGGCTCATTGGCGCTGCAATTCGAACTAGCGCAATCACACGGTTACGACGTGCAGCCAAAGCCCATTGGTAATCAGCAAAAGCTGATTCAATGCTTCGTCCGCGCCAAGCGTTAACCATTTGTGACACTAACTTTGTTGTTGAAGAAGATGCATTCTTCAGTAGCTCGGCAACTAACTGTGCCTTTGCTACCTGAGCATCTGATTTAAATGCCTTGCGTAGCTCTGATGAATTAGAGACCGTGCTTGAAATAACAAACATTTCATTTTCTACACGATCTAATTCGCCAGAAATGTTGGCTGCTGTCGCCTCCGCTTCAATAGCCAACTGCTCAATAACTTGTACTAGATCCTT
>CAYMNN010000144.1:0-1691 GCA_964391815.1 uncultured Candidatus Planktophila sp. | reverse complement strand
GACCTTAGGGAGAACCGTGGACTTAGAAGCAGTCAAGGGCGATATTGAACGCGTAGTCGTGACCGAAGCGCAGTTGCAAGCACGACTTAAGGAACTCGCAGCTCAGGTCGAAAAAGATTACGAAGGTAAAGATTTGCTGCTTGTCGGAGTTCTTAAAGGTGCAGTCATGGCAGTTGCAGATTTTTCACGTGCGCTGCAGCGTCATATCGACATGGATTGGATGGCGGTTTCTTCATATGGATCTGGAACAAAGTCCAGCGGAGTTGTTCGCATTCTGAAAGATCTTGATCGCGATATCACCGGCCGAAATGTTTTGATTATTGAAGACATTGTTGATTCTGGTCTAACCCTTTCTTGGCTCAAGACCAATCTTGAATCTCGCGGCGTTGGATCCGTAGAAATTCTTTCTATTCTTCGAAAGCCAGAAGCTGCAAAGGTCGAAGTTGATGTTAAGTATGTCGGCTTTGATATTCCAAAGGATTTTGTAATTGGTTACGGCCTTGATTTCGATGAAAAGTATCGCAACCTTCCATTTATTGCTGTGCTAGCTAAGCACATGTACGAATAGTTTCTGGAGTCCCCATAGATGTCACAAGTTCAAAAACCGAAGAAGCAAGTTAAGAAGAGTTTTTCAGGTAAACAACCTGCGAAGAAAGCTCCAACAAGAAGTCAAAGACTTTTTCGTGGACCACTTTTCTGGATAGTTGCTGCTATTTTTGCTGTGACTGTTTTTGGACAAATAACATCTGCCGGCAATAGCTACACACAAATTGAAACTTCACAGGCATTAGATGCAATCTCTAAGGCCCAAGTTGAATCAGCAGAACTAGTTGATAAAGATCAAAGGATTCGCTTAATACTCAACCCTGGCACGACAATTAAGGGATCTTCAAAAGTTGAGGCATTTTATGTTGCTCGACAAGAACCAACAATTGTTGATGCATTAACCGGCAATCCGCCTCCAAAGGGTTGGAATGTAAAGGTTCCATCGCAATCAATTCTTGTTTCATTCTTGTTTTCAATAGTTCCATTCTTGTTAATTGGCCTTTTGTTCTTCTGGTTCATGAGCCAAGCTCAAGGCGGAAACAAGGTTTTCCAATTTGGAAAGTCGCGAGCCAAACTCCAAGATCCTGATGTACCAAAGACAACTTTCAAGGATGTTGCAGGTGCAGATGAAGCTCTTGCCGAACTAGATGAAATCAAAGATTTCTTAGCTAAGCCAGAAAAGTACGCACCGCTTGGCGCAAAGATCCCTAAGGGAGTTTTGTTGTTTGGCCCTCCAGGAACCGGAAAGACACTTCTTGCGCGTGCAGTAGCCGGCGAAGCAGGCGTTCCTTTCTATTCAATCTCTGGATCTGACTTCGTTGAAATGTTTGTTGGTGTTGGAGCTGCTCGTGTGCGCGATTTGTTTAATCAAGCAAAAGAGAATGCACCCGCAATTGTTTTCATTGATGAAATTGATGCAGTCGGTCGCCAACGCGGTGCGGGTATGGGTGGTGGGCACGATGAACGTGAACAGACCCTTAACCAACTTCTTGTCGAAATGGATGGTTTCGAAGAGAACTCGAAAGTTATTTTGATTGCTGCAACAAACCGCCCTGATGTTTTGGATCCAGCTTTGCTGCGACCAGGTCGCTTTGATCGCCAGATTGCAGTTGATCGTCCAGATCTAAAGGGACGCGAAGCAATTT
>CAYMNN010000143.1:0-1725 GCA_964391815.1 uncultured Candidatus Planktophila sp. | reverse complement strand
CCCTGAAGTTGATAAAACCCACTACCAAAAACTGCGGGCAATGCTAAAAGAAATGAGTAACGCAAAGCAGCTTCGCGTTTGTAACCAAGGAAGCGACCCATTGCAATGGTCGCACCAGAGCGCGAAACACCTGGCATCAAAGCCAATGCTTGAGCAAGCCCATACATAATTCCGTGACGATTGGTTAATTGATCTAAAGTTCGCTCACGTTTTCCATAGGTATCTGCTAAACCAAGAATCACGCCAAAGACGATCAAGGTTGTTGCAATTAGCCATAGTGAACGAAGATTGTTTTCGATGATGTCGCTGCCTAGGTATCCAAGTACAACGATTGGAACCGTCCCAATAATGATCAACCAACCGATTCGAGCCTGCGACTTGGCTTCTCCAATTAATTCCTTGCGCTGAACAACTTGCTCAAACCATGAGCGAAGAATCGCGGCAATATCTTTTCTAAAGTAGATCAGGACGGCTAATTCAGTACCTATTTGAGTGATCGCGGTAAAACGCGCTCCTGGGTCATTAGCCCCGTCCATGAACTCACCGAAAATGCGAATATGGGCACTCGATGAAATTGGTAGGAATTCGGTTAGGCCTTGAATGATTCCAAGAACAATCGCTTCGATCATCTCAACCCCCAATCCGCACGTAGAGTCCAATAGTAACGAGCAAAGTCGCATTAATCATCGAAAGGTATATTTGAGGCATGAAAGCCAGCCTCGCACTTGAAGAACTAAAGGGCTACGGCAAGAAAAGCAGAGTCAGTGACCTTGCGCGTTTCTATAAAACTGGCCCGGGTGAATACGCTGAAGGTGATCTATTTCTTGGTGGAACAGTTCCTCAGACACGATATGTTGCAAGCTCATACAAGAAAATGGAACTTGCGGAAGTTCAAAAACTGTTTAATTCGCCGTTTCATGAAGCACGTCTATGCGCAGCGATAATTCTTAATTTGCAATTCAAGGCCGCGAAATCACTTCAAGATCGGAAGAAGATATTTGAGTTTTACTTGAAACAGGTGCGTGCTGAACGGATCAATAATTGGGACATTGTTGATGTTTCAGCGCCGTGGATGGGTGTTTACCTGACTGAAGTTGAAGATCCGATGCCACTACTAATTAAACTTTCCAAGTCAAAGTCATTGTGGCAGCGACGCGTTTCAATCATCCTTACTTTTGCTCTGATTCGCGCAGGCGAATTGGAGCCAACCATCATCATTTCAGAGGCACTGCTTAAGGATAAAGAAGATTTGATTCATAAGGCAGTGGGATGGATGCTTCGAGAACTTGGTAAAAAAGATGTCATGTTTCTCCGCGGATTCTTAAAGCAACACTCTCACCACATGCCCCGAACTATGTTGCGGTATGCAATTGAGAGATTGCCTGAGTCAGAGCGAAAGCGATGGCTTGTTGAAAGTAAGAGCTAACCAAATAAAGGTCGAAGTTCAACCTTTCGGTTGCACGCTCTGGATCCTTCAGCAGCTAACTGTTGCGCCGTTTCAAGTGAATCAACTTTCACGATCCAGAAACCGCTGAAGTATTCATGGCTCGCGTAGTGTGAACCTTGAACACATTGGTACGCACCATCGCGGTTATCAAAGACTTGTGCTGTTGACGGCGCATCCATGCCACAGGCAAACAATCGCTGACCTGCAGCCTCAATCTTGTCGTTGAAATCATCGATTGCCTTCATCTCTTCAGACGTATGAGGCGCACGGGTTTGAGT
>CAYMNN010000142.1:0-1799 GCA_964391815.1 uncultured Candidatus Planktophila sp. | reverse complement strand
CCTGAAACTTTAGAGCGCACAAACCTTGCCACAAAGCTGCCAGGGGATTTAATCAATGTCGAAGTCGATGTACTGGCTAAGTATGTTGAACGGTTACTCGCAAAGGGAGACAAATAATGAGTAACCTGCAAAGAGCCCTTGATGCTTACAAGAATGGTGACTTAATCATTGTGACCGATGATGCAGATCGCGAAAACGAAGGCGACCTGATGTTGCTCGCTGAAAAGGCCACCCCTGAAAAAGTGGCTTTCATGGTGCGCCACACAACCGGAATCCTGTGCGTAGCTTTGACGCAAGAGCGTGCCCGCACTTTGCGCTTGCCATTGATGGTGGAGGAAAACCAAGATTCCAAGAAGACCGCATTTACTGTCAGCGTTGATTACAAGGTCGGATTAACAACCGGTGTTAGCGCTACAGAGCGCGCAAATACTGTGCGTGCTTTAGCTGATGGCGCGGTTACCCATTCTGATTTCATTCGCCCGGGCCACATCTTTCCGCTTATTGCAGATATCGGCGGGCTAGAAGCACGTGGCGGCCACACCGAAGCAGGTGTTGCGTTGTCACAACTAGTTGGCGCACAACCAGTGTGTTTGTTATCTGAAATCGTTAATGATGATGGCTCTATGGCGCGCGGTGAATCACTTATTGCCTTTGCAACCCAACATTCGATTCCAATGATCTCGGTCGCTGATTTAAAGGGCCTTGCTCCAGTAGCACCAGCACCTACATCAACCTTTGCATTTGAATGGGCACAGCTGCCATTGCGCACAGGTATGTGGTCGATAGCTACTTATCCTGGGCTTCGACAGCGCGAACATGCTGTTATCTCTTATGGTCAAGCCGGCGTCGTTCCACTGGTGCGTATTCATAGCGAATGTTTTACCGGCGATGTTGTGCATTCGCAGCGTTGTGATTGCGGCGAACAATTAGAAAAATCAATTTCAATGATTCAGGCACATGGTCATGGCTACATTGTTTATCTGCGCGATCACGAAGGCCGTGGCATCGGGTTAACTGAAAAGATTAAGGCCTACCAATTACAAGATGCGGGCATGGATACCATCGATGCCAATCTGCATTTAGGTCATGAAATCGATGCGCGAGATTGGTCTGATGCGATTGCAATTGTTTCAGCACTTGGCCTGAAAGAGATAACGCTACTGACCAATAATCCCAACAAGGTTGCTGCCCTGCGCACTGCAGGTATCGAAGTAACGCAGGCCAACCTAACTGTTGTGCCCAATACTTTTAACGAGAAATATCTAGCTACCAAGGAAGAAAAACTTGGTCACTCACGAGGAGGCAAATAAATGGCCGGACATGCACCAGAAATTGGCGTTAAGCCACTGCCAAACGCCAAGGTAGCGATCATCTCTTCTTCCTGGCACCTTGATATTTGTAATGACTTAATCGCAGGTGCCAAGCGCGCACTTTCAGCAGCGCAGGTCAAGCAGGTTGAAGTGCAATTTGTTCCGGGCTCTTTTGAAATTCCACTTGCTGCCCAATACGCATTTGAAGCGGGCTTTGATGCAGTTGTTGCTGTTGGCTTAGTTTTAAAGGGTGAAACCCCGCACTTTGATTATGTCTGCCAAGGCGTTACACAAGGCGTTATCGATGTATCGCTCAAGTACGGCAAACCAATTGGGTATGGCGTTTTGATGTGTAACGATCTGGACCAAGCAATTGCGCGTTCAGGCGTTGCTGGCAGCAAAGAAGATAAGGGATATGACAGCGCAATCGCTGCTATTGAACTACTTCACTTACGCAACAAGAATTGAACGCTTCGATAGCCCCATAAA
>CAYMNN010000141.1:0-1806 GCA_964391815.1 uncultured Candidatus Planktophila sp. | reverse complement strand
GAAGGAATCAATCACGCAGGTATCAAGCGGATTATCGAACTGGAATCTGCAATGGCTAACATGGCAGTAGAAGTTGCACAGCTTCGAATCGAAGTTGATGCATTGCTAAAGGAAAACCCACCAAAAGGTTTAGTCACTCGCCGCAAGAGCGAAGTTATCGTCTATAAAGAAGATAAGTAATTACAAGAAGTTAATTCTGCCCGACCATTTACCAAGTGTTGGTTCGACCGGGGATTTCAAAATCTTTTCAATAACCGTTGCATACACATCACGGAAATCAGTTGTCACCGCTAAATCATTCTTGTACAAATTCTTAAGTGATGGTTGTTCACCGTAGAAACCGCCCTTGACTGAATTACCAATCAAGAACATCGGCCCTGATGTGCCGTGATCTGTTCCTTGTGAACCGTTTCCAACAACACGGCGACCAAATTCGCTATAAATCATGATTGTTACATCATTGCTGCGGGTAGTTGTCTTTAACTGCCCCATAAAGCGTGACAATGAATCTGAAACAACACCTAGTAATTCTGCTTGAGCATTTGCTTCGTTTGCATGCGTATCAAAACCACCCAAAGAAACCGACCACACCTTTGTTGGCGATCCCGCAGCAATCAGCTTTGCAACAACATCTAACTGCTGGGCCAAATTGCTATCTCCGCCAGCGTTTCCGCCGTTGGTTGTAGGCAAATCTGGATCTACTGGTGCCGGTGCCTTAAGTACTGGCTGCACATTGGTTGAAACACTAAACAGGTTGCGCATTGATGTTGCAGCTGCAGCCATCAACTTTGAATCCTTATTTGATGTTTTTGATAACTGCATACATTGGTTAGCCAAAGTTCCCTTTGGGATCACCAAGCCACCAAGTGGCAATGCTGATCCGCTGCGCTTTGCACCAGCCAGCATCGGAGGCAAAACAGAACCTAAAGAAATCGCAAGCATTGGGTCAGAACTTTGCGTATCAACCCAACGACCTAACCAACCAGTGTTGATGTGCTTTGCAGGTGATGCGGTTTGCCACTTTGCCATAGAAGAAAAGTGCGAATGATCAGGATTTGGATAACCAACACCACGAACGATTGCAACTTTCTTTTGATCCCACAAAGCTTTAATACCTTTCATTGCAGGATTTAATGCAAGTTCGGCATCTAGTGGCAATACCTTGTCAGCCGAATATGAAATTTCAGGACGTGATGAGTAATAAATCGGATCTGTGTAAGGAACAACGGTATTTAAACCATCGTTACCACCATACAAAGTAATAACAACAAGAATCGGAGTATTTGCTGGCAATGGACGATCGATTGCCGCTTGTGCGATTTGATCAATGCTCAGCAATGGCGCCGCAGCACCAACTGCAACTGCACCTGATGTTAACTTTAAGAACTTTCTGCGAGTGACTGTATCCATGGTTATCTCCTATGCACTCACTATGTATTCAGGGCTACACAAAGCTAACAACGCAAATTGAGCCGGATCTGCTTGCGCATCGCGCAGCGCAGCCTTAGTTCGTGGGCTCCATTCTGGAACACCTAACCAGTTAGCACTTTGCTGTAAACGTTGCGCCGGTGTTAATGATTTCAAAATGCGTAGATCACTTTGCTTGATTAACCAGGTTGCAAATGAAATTCGATATTGAGCTGTTGCTGACGATAACCACGCTTCACCTGCAGGCCAACCGCCCACATTTGGCGGTGAAAACGGTACTTGGCCCAGCTTTTCTAGAAAATTAATCATCTGTGCTGGTGTCTTTAAAGCAGAAGGTGTTAATTCCAAAGCACGACAAGCTGCGATAAACCATTCAAC
>CAYMNN010000140.1:0-1808 GCA_964391815.1 uncultured Candidatus Planktophila sp. | reverse complement strand
GATGAGCCAATACGCTCCTCGAATTATCTCTGTAAAGATTCCAGTTGATCAGATCGGTGCGGTAATCGGGCCTAAGGGCAAGATCATCAACCAGATCCAAGATGAAACAGGCGCAGATATTTCAATTGAAGATGATGGAACAATTTACATCGGTGCTACCGATGGTCCTTCAGCTGAAGCTGCTCGTGCACAGATCAATGCAATTGCAAACCCACAGATGCCAGAAGTTGGCGAGCGTTACCTAGGTACCGTTGTGAAGCTTGCAGCATTTGGTGCTTTCATTTCATTGATGCCAGGTAAAGATGGCTTGCTCCACGTATCGCAGATTCGCAAGATGCATGGTGGAAAGCGCATTGAAAACCTGGAAGAAGTCATGAAGGTTGGCGACAAGATCCAAGTAGAAATCGGCGAGATTGATCCAAAGGGCAAGTTGTCTTTGGTTCCTGTACTTGAAGATGGAACTACAGGTTCTGCTGAATAAATGAGCGTTCGTCGTTCAGTTTTACCTAGCGGTCTGCGTATCGTTACTGAAGAAGTTCCTTCGGTACGCAGCGCCGCGATCGGTATCTGGGTAAATATTGGTTCGCGTGATGAAACCCCGGCAGTTGCTGGGGCTTCTCACTTTCTGGAGCACTTACTCTTTAAAGGAACTAAACGGCGCAATGCTTTAGAAATTTCCGCATCGATTGAATCAGTCGGTGGCGAAATGAACGCCTTTACTAGCAAGGAATACACCTGCTTCTACGCACGCGTAATTGATACAGATTTACCCATGGCAATAGATGTTGTTTCGGATTTGATCACATCATCAGTTGTTACAGCACTCGATGTAGATGCAGAGCGCAAAGTAGTTCTTGAAGAAATCGCGATGCGCGATGATGATCCCAGCGATTTAGTACATGATCTTTACGCAGAAACCTATTACGGAGACACCCCTTTGGGTCGACCAATCTTGGGCACCATTGATTCGATCAATAACATGTCGCGCAATTCTGTCTTTAATTACTACAAGAAGCGCTACTTACCGCAAGACTTAGTTGTTGCGGTAGCCGGAAACATCAAACATAAAAAAGTTGTGGCGATGGTTGAAACTGCACTTTCACAAGATGGCTTTCTTGATGTAACAGGTGCTCCGGTCATCAGACCAAATACTCCAGTACGCAAGAGTCCGCAGCAGTCAGTCGGTCTGATTTCTCGCCCAACTGAACAAGCACACATGTTTTATGGCATGGAAGGCGTAGCTCGTCATGATGATCGACGTTTTGCAATGGGCATTTTGGCATCTGCCTTAGGCGGCGGAATGTCATCTCGCTTGTTCCAAGAAATTCGTGAAAAGCGTGGCCTTGCATACTCGGTCTATGCCTACGCTCAACAGTTTGCAGGTAGTGGACAGATCGGTTTTTATGCAGGGTGTAATCCAGCAAAAGCGATTGAAGTTGTAGAAATTATTCGAGAAGTACTAGCCGATGTTGCAGATCATGGAATGTCCCATGAAGAAATTGAACGAGCTAAGGGCGCAGTCCGAGGATCGTTAGTTCTAAGCCAAGAGGACTCTGGTTCTCGAATGAGTCGAATTGGCAAGAATGAGATTGTGTATGGGCACGTCATGGACTTTGATGAAATCCTCAAGGCAATCTCACGCGTAAACGCTTCAGACATTAAGGAAATTGCTAGCGAGTTTCTGACAAAAACGCCTACGCTTGCTCTCGTTGGTCCATTCAAGTCGGAGTCAAAGTTTGAGAAGGTGTTAAGCAAATGATCAATGTTGCCGTCTTAGGTGCTCGTGGTCGAATGGGCTCAGAAGTTGT
>CAYMNN010000139.1:0-1814 GCA_964391815.1 uncultured Candidatus Planktophila sp. | reverse complement strand
CCTGAATTTTCTGGCTTCTTTGCCGCAGGTTTTATCTTGTCGATTACAACTTTGCCCTATGTCATTTTGGCAACGCTGGCAGGACTTCGCACTATTGATACTTCACAGATTGAAGTTGCTCGCTCATTAGGTTTAACCCCTGTGCAAACATTTAGACGAGTTGTTTTCCCCCAAGTAAAGGGGCACATCAGCGCCGGTGCGTTACTGGCAGCCCTTTACACAATCAGTGATTTCGGTGCGGTTTCGCTACTTAACGTAGAAACCCTGACGGTCACGATTCAGAATATGTACAAGGCTTCTTATGATCGAAGCGCAGCAGCTGTTATCTCATTTGTTCTTATCGCTTTTTCAACCATCGTTGTTTTGGCCGATGAAAAGATCAAGCGCCAGACCCCAGGTTCTAGTGTTGTAAAGGCGTATTCGACTAAGAATTCTTTGATTAACAGCGCCTGGATGCGTTTTGCAGTAATCACAACTATTGGCATCTATGCAGTCAACGCCGTGGTTATTCCCTTCTACGTCCTAATCTCTAGGTTCTTAGGCAATCAAGTAGCAATCAACTGGGGCGATTTGTTGGCAGCATCGATTTCGACAATTTCGGTTGCTGCGCTCGGCGCGTTAATCGCACTTGTTTTGTCGGCTCCCCTAGGCATCGTCCTTTCAGGTGGATCAACCCGCGTTGGTCGTTTCGCACAACGCATCATCACCGTGGGCCACGGATTGCCTGGCGTTGTTGTTGGTTTAGCCGTGGTTTCAATTGGTTCAAAGCTCGGTGCTTTGTATCAAACAACGTTTTTACTGGCCTTTGCCTACGCTCTGTTATTCCTTGCTAAATCAGTTGCCAGCATGAGCTCTTCTTTATCGCGCGTTCCATCAAGTGTGAAAGATGTTGCATCAACCCTTGGCATGAACCAATGGATGGTTATCAAAAAAGTTGTAGCCCCAATTGCAGCACCTGGTATTGGTCTTGGCACAGTGTTGGTATTTCTGACTGCAATGAAAGAACTTCCTGCCACCTTGATGCTTCGCCCAACTGGCTTTGACACTTTGGCCACACAGATCTGGTCTGCTGCATCAATCAATCGATTTAACGAGGCCGCACCCTATGCATTAATCTTGGTTCTAATTGCGGCGCTACCAACCTTTTTATTAAGCCGACCAGATAAAGAAGATCGAACATTTATCCAAGAGAACAACTTAGGAGGCGAAAAATGAGTTCACTCGAAATTTCGCATCTGAAAGTTTCTTTGGGCAGCCGTTTAATTCTGAACGACCTTTCTTTCTCATTGGCTGAAGGCCAAATCGCTGCCCTGCTAGGGCCATCTGGTTGCGGCAAGACAACACTGCTGCGCAGTATCGCTGGCTTAATCGCACCAACTGATGGAACGATTCGTTTTGGAAAGCAGCTTGTCTCACTGTCATCACTTGTCATGCCATCGCATAAGCGCAAGATCGGTTATGTCCCACAAGAAGGTGCGTTGTTTCCTCACCTATCTGTTGCCGACAACATTGCTTTTGGTTTAGATCGCTCAGCTTTTACGAAAGACCAGATTCGCCAGACCACCAAAGAAATGCTCAGCCTGATTGGTCTGCAAGGTTATGAAAACCGCATGCCTAATCAACTATCGGGCGGACAGCAAACTCGTGTGGCACTTGCCCGCGCTCTTGCGATCAAACCTGCAATTGTTTTATTAGATGAACCATTTTCAGCACTAGATGCTGCCTTGCGCGGTGACTTACGCGCCGATGTTATTGATCTGCTGCGCAAGAGCAACACCACTGCCATCTTGGTTACCCACGATCGTGAAGAAGCG
>CAYMNN010000138.1:0-1868 GCA_964391815.1 uncultured Candidatus Planktophila sp. | reverse complement strand
TTTATTTGCTTCCAGCCAAGGCACGTGCGGCCCCAGCCAAACGATTTGAAACTGATCCATCAACCATTTCATCTGCGAACTTCACTGAAACTCCACCCAAAACAGCTGGATCGATTTCAATATTCATGCGAACTGGCTGTCCTACTTGCTTATTAAGCGCTGCACCCAAACGATCCTGTTGTGCTTGGCTGATTGGAGCTGCAATTCGAACTAGCGCAATCACTCGGTTACGACGTGCTGCCAGTGCCCATTGGTAATCTGCAAATGCTGACTCAATACTGCGACCGCGCCATGAAATAACCATTTGTGAAACTAACTTTGTTGTTGAAGAAGATGCATTTTTTAGTAGCTCAGCGACTAATTGAGTCTTAGCAACCTCTGCATCAGACTTGAGTGCTTTGCGAAGCTCAGATGAGTTTGAAATCGTGTTTGAGACGACAAACATCTCATTCTCCACTCGATCTAAATCACCTGAAATGTTGGCTGCCGTCGCCTCCGCTTCAATAGCCAACTGCTCAATAACTTGCACTAGATCCTTAGCTCCAGACCAACGGAGCGCAGATAGTTCGGTTAGTAACCCAACCGTTGCCGTACCTACCTTTGAAGCTAATAGATCCTTAATGAGTGCACCCTTGGCCGCGCCATCGCGAGATGAATCGGTAAGTGCACGACGTACAGAGATATTAGAGCCCAAAACATCTGCAGCGAAGAAAAGTTCAGCGCTCAAAGTTGATGCGGTTTGCGCATCGACACCCTTAACAGCAGCATCAAGTGCTGTTCGTGCAGCCACAAGTGACTGACGACTACTGCCTCCGAGTTGAGCTCTCATCTACCTTTTCTCTCTACTTCTTCTGTGTCTTTACTTCTTTGAGTTTTCTAGATCTTCAAGGAAACGATCAACGATGCGTGATTGACGCGCCTGATCATCCAATGCTTCTCCAACAATCTTTGAAGCTAGTTCAACTGCGAGCGCACCAACTTCATTGCGAAGTGATGTAACCGCTTGTTGACGCTCTGCTTCGATTGAGGCATGAGCTGCAGCGGTAATGCGTGCTGCTTCTTCTTGTGCCTTTGTGCGAAGCTCTTCAAGAATTGCCGCTCCCTGTAGACGTGCTTCTTCGCGAATTGTTTGCGATTCAGCTTGTGCCTTTGAAAGTTGCTCTGTGTACTGAACAAGCGCTTCGGCAGCATCTGCTTGAGCTTTTTCAGCTCGCTCGATTCCACCCTGGATTGCCTCTGTACGAGCAGCAAAAGCTTTCTCGAACATTGGAACCACTCTGCGGCGCATTACTAAGTACAGCAATCCGAAAGCGACGAATCCGACGACAATTTCAGCTGTTGCAGGTAATAGCGGATTAGGCGCACCTGCTGCTGCGAGCAATGAGAATGACATCTGTATTCCTCTAGCTAGTTATCGAATATGAATTAGAGAACGAATGCGAGTACGAGGCCGAATAGCGCTAGCGCTTCAGCCATAGCGAAGCCTAGGAATGCGATTGGCTGTAGAACGCTGCGTGCTTCTGGCTGGCGTGCAACGCCATTGATGTACGCAGAGAAGATCATTCCAACTGCAAGTCCTGGTCCAATTGCTGCAAGACCGTAACCGACGAGGTTGAGTGTGCCTGTCATTTTTCTTACCTTTCCGTTGGTATTTCTAGTAGGTGGTGCGTGTTTTTACTGCTGTGGAACTCGTTATTAGTGCTCGTCGGCAAGTGCGCCGCCGATATATAGAGCTGTCAGCAGGGTAAAGATGTACGCCTGCAGACATTGAACAAGGAACTCAAAGAAGGTCAACGCGATTCCAAATGCAAATGCAAATGGGCTAACCAACTTCAAGCCAATAGCACCCTCGAGTAGATGTTCTCCAC
>CAYMNN010000137.1:0-1879 GCA_964391815.1 uncultured Candidatus Planktophila sp. | reverse complement strand
TTGCATTCATCAAGGGTGATCCAATTGATGCAGCAAAGAGCCTCCGTGATTTTGCGAAAGAGAATCCATTCCTTGTTATCAAGGGTGGTTTCTATGAAGGCAAAGCTGTAACACCTGCAGAGATCATGCAGCTCGCTAACCTCGAGTCTCGTGAAGTTCTGTTGGCAAAGCTTGCTGGTGCAATGAAGGGATCGCTTGCTAAGGCAGCGCGAATCTTTGATGCACTACGTATCAAGCTTGAAGCAGAGCAGGGCGCACCAGCGCCTGTTGCAGAAGCAGCACCTGCTGCAGAAGCAGTAGTAGAAGCACCAGCTGCAGAAGCTGTTGCACCAGAAGTTGTGGCTGAAGTTGCTGAAGTTCCAGCAGCAGAAGCAACTGAAGCATCCACAGAAACAGAAGAGAAGGAATAACGAATATGGCAAAGCTCAGCACAGAAGACCTATTGGGTCAGTTCAAGGAAATGACATTGGTCGAGCTCTCAGAGTTCGTTAAGTCATTTGAAACTGAATTCGATGTAACAGCAGCAGCTCCAGTAGCAGTTGCAGCAGCAGGCGGCGCGGCAGCAGCTGGCGCAGCTGATGGCGCACAAGATGAGTTCACAGTTATCTTGGAAAACGCAGGCTCACAGAAGATTGCAGTTATCAAGGAAGTTCGCGGACTTAACTCAAGCCTTGGCTTGAAGGAAGCGAAGGACCTAGTAGATGCAACTCCAGCAACCCTTCTAGAGAAGGCAAGCAAGGAGACTGCAGACAAGGCAAAGGCAGCACTAGAGGCAGCTGGCGCAACAGTCACAATCAAGTAATTAGTTCGTAAGGGAAACCCCGCTTGGCTTTATGTCAAGCGGGGTTTTTTCATGAGATTTAGCATTCATATTTTGTATTAACAAACTTCTTTACCAAGCGTAGAGTTCAGGTACTAAGCAGAGAAGAGATCACAATGAACCGCACATATGTAATCACCGGCGCTGGATCGGGTATTGGTGCAGCAACAGCAAAAGCCCTGAAAGATTTAGGCAACACTGTGGTCGGTGTTGACTTGAAGAACAGCGATATAGAAGCTGATTTAAGTACACCTCTTGGACGCCACGAAGGTGCCAAGAAAGTTATTGAAGCTTCGAATGGTTCTATTGATGTGGTCATCGCATGTGCCGGTTTAGCACATCCCATTGCGCAAACAGTTTCAGTAAATTATTTCGGTGTTACAGAATTTTTATTTGCTTTGCTGCCAACTCTGAGCAAATCAAAAACTCCTAGAGTTGCAATTACAAGTTCAGTAGCATCGGTCATGCCCAACAGTCTTGAACTAGTTGAGGCAATGTTGGCTAATGACGAAACCAAGGCAGTTGAGATTGCACAATCGTTAGTTGATGCCGGAAACGGTGGCGATCAGTTGATCTACGGATCAACGAAGCGCGCGATTAGTCGATGGATTAGACAACAATGCTTAAAGCCACAATGGGCAGGAGCTGGAATTCCAATTAACGCAGTTGGTCCTGCAATTGTGAAGACCCCGATGGTGGATCAGATCATCAAAACACCTGAACAACGAGAAGGCCTTTCAGCTTTGGTGCCGATGCCGCTCAATGGATTCATGGAGCCAGAGACGGTGGCCTCATTGCTCATGTGGCTGACCAGCGTGGAAAACACCCATGTAACTGGGCAGACCATCTATATAGATGGTGGATTTGAGCGCATTGTGCGTGGGGAAGACATCTGGGCCTGGCATAAGTAATACCCACAATTTTGGGCAATTCGCTGACAAACCCGTGGACGAGGGGTATAAGCACCCGGTTGGACAGGGTGGGGGTGATTTCGGTACCCTTCACGTTCGCACAAATTTCTATGGTCAGGGCATATAGCGGCTGAGACCTAATAGTTGT
>CAYMNN010000136.1:0-1881 GCA_964391815.1 uncultured Candidatus Planktophila sp. | reverse complement strand
CAGCAGCGGAAAGATTTCGGGTTAATCCAGCTTGGCCAGTTGCACAAAATGGGCAATTCATTCCGCATCCGGCTTGGGACGAAATACAAACTGTCACTCGATCGGTGTAGCGCATCAAAACACTTTCAACTAAAACCCCATCATGCAACTTCCACAAGTCTTTGCGAGTCATCCCGTTATCTGTGGTGCGAGTTGTTACAAGTTCTGTCATTTTTGGAATGAGTGCGTCAGCAATCGCCTGACGTTCAGCCGCCGGAATATCAGTCCAGTCTTCCGGGTTTGCCGAAAGATGTGAGAAGTAATGATTAGCTACTTGGCTGGCACGGAATGGTTGAAAACCCAACTCCTTAGCAAAAGCTTTTCGATCAGCAGGTGCAAAATCAGCCAAATGTTTTGGGGCCTTTTTACGCTGTACTGGCTCATCAAAGACCAGATTAATCTCTGGCACCTGGCCGCTCATAAGAAATGCTTTACAAGTTCAAGGGCGAGCCACAATGCAGGTGCTGACAAAACTACAGAATCCAAACGATCCAACATTCCCCCATGGCCAGGCAATAATGAGCCCATATCCTTCAAACTCATATCGCGTTTCATCGCGCTTTCAATTAAGTCTCCGCACGTGGCTGTAAAGACAATCATCAGCCCAACAATAATTCCGATCCACCAATGCATATCCATGATGTATTTAAATGCAAGACATCCACCGATAACGGTGAAAACTAGTGATCCAGCTAAGCCTTCCCACGTTTTCTTGGGAGAAATCTTTGGAACTAACGGATGCTTTCCCAGCAAGACTCCAACAATGTAACCAAATGTGTCATTGCAACCAACTAGAACCATAAAAGTCATGACACGTTGAAAGCCGGTACTTGGTAAAGCCAGCAAAATCAAGAATCCAGCTAAAAATGGCAAATACAAAAGTGCGAAAGTTGTTGCAGTCGCTTTTGCGACAAAACCTTCTGGGCCTTGTGCGAGTGCGCGAATAAGTAGCAGCGGAAATGCAATTGCTGTGGCAACTGCAAGGCCTGCGACTCCGCCAACCCAGGCGGCATATGACAATCCGATTGCGGCTAGCGAAAGTGCGTTAAATGAGATCACAATTCCGCGAGCTGCAAATGCTCGCACTAATTCGCGTAATCCCAGGATTACAGCGATCGCAACAACGATTGCGAAAAGTTCACGTTGATAGGAAAGGGTGAACCACACTAAGCCGATCAGCGACAAGCCAACGCCAATAGAAGGCAGTAGCTTTCGCCCAGCCTTCTTATTGATCGCTTCGTTGATCGAGTGCAGATCTGACATAAATGAGCCCCTAAACTTCTAGGAGTTCGACCTCTTTGTGCTTGAGTAATTCATCAATCTTTGCCACATGTTCGGCCGTAATCTTCTCTAGTTCTTTTTCACCGCGTGCTAAATCATCTTTTCCAATGTCGCCATCTTTTTCCATTTTTTCCATGGCTTCTTTGGCAGCACGGCGGATGTTTCGGATGGAAATCTTTGAATCTTCTGCTTTGCCCTTAACGACCTTGATGTATTCCTTACGGCGTTCTTCAGTCAGCTGCGGAAAGTTAACACGGATTACTGATCCATCATTGCCTGGGTTAACGCCTAAATCTGATTCGCGAATAGCCTTTTCAATTGACGCCATAGCACCTTTATCAAATGGAGAAATCAGTGCCATCCGCGCTTCTGGTACTTGAATCGTCGCTAATTGTGAAAGGGCTGTGTAGGTACCGTAGTAATCGACCATAACTTTATTAAATAGCGATGGATGAGCACGGCCTGTGCGGATTGTTGCAAAATCATCTTTTGCAACCTCTACCGCCTTATTCATCTTGGTTTCGGCGTCCTTAAGGGCGCTTGCTACATCTGCCATTTCTC
>CAYMNN010000135.1:0-1883 GCA_964391815.1 uncultured Candidatus Planktophila sp. | reverse complement strand
AACTTGGGTAACCCACCGCGACGTTTAGTAATGCTGCACCTTGATGGCAGTGATGTTGGTTTTCCAGCAGCTGGCACCAAGGTTGAAAATGATGGCGTTGTTGTTGGATTTGTTGGCACCGTTGCCCGCCACCATGAATTAGGAACAATCGCTCTTGCAATTGTTAAGCGAAATACGCCGATTGATGCAACGCTGAGCGTTGATGGAATTCCAGCCTCGCAGCAGGTGATTGTTTAACCGCTATTCTTAAGCCATGGAGTTGTTCACATCGGTAATCCTTGGCCTTGTAGCCATCGCACTGGGTGTAGCGCTCATCATTTATGCATTTAAAGGTCGCCAATCACAAGCGCGACGCATTACTAACTGGAGGCAACGTCCGTAATGGTTTTTACAATCCCTGAAGGTTTGCATCCTGAACTCAATCCATTGGCATGGATCGTTGGTACGTGGCGCGGAAAAGGTCGCGGTGAATATCCAGGAATCGAACCTTTCGAATACGCGCAAGAAGTTGTCTTTAACCATGATGGCCGTAATTTTCTTAACTATTTTTCACGCTCTTGGATCATCGATGCCGAAGGCGAAATCGTTCGCCCAGGTGCATCTGAAGCTGGCTTCTGGCGCATTAGACCTAACAATGTTTTAGAAGTTGTTATTTCGCACAACACCGGAATATCCGAAGGTTGGGTCGGACAGTTTGATGGTCCAAAGATTCAATTGGTTTTAGATCGTGGGTATGCCGCGCCATCTGCAAAAACTGTTGACGAAGGTGTTCGTTTGTATGGTCTTGTCGAAGGACAGTTGTTTAGCGCATATGACATGGCTACCAACGGTCACGAACTACAGGCCCACATCTGGTCTTCACTAGAACGTCAGAGCGAATAATTGGAATCTACAAATTTGTTAGGTGAAGTTTTAGCCGAAGTAACACGCAGTGGCGTTGTTGAATCTGTTCACGCTGGCCACCTTGTTTTGTTAAACGCTGATGGATCAATTTTGTTTCAGCTGGGCGATCCAACGTTAGATATTTATTCACGTTCATCGCTGAAATCAATTCAGGCATCAGCCATGGTGCGTGCAGGGTTAGATATCGAACCACGTTTGTTGGCTTTGGTGTGTGCATCGCATTCAGGAACACCCATGCATCAACAAGGCGCACAAGCGATTTTGGCCAAAGTAGGCCTAGATGAGCATTCATTGAAATGCATCTTGGATCGACCTTTAGATGAAGAACTTCGCCGTACATCTGAACCAACACGTTTGGCCATGAATTGCAGCGGAAAGCATGCAGGAATGCTGGCAACCTGTGTGATTAATGGTTGGCCTACTGAAACTTATTTGGAACCAACACATCCTTTACAACTTGCAATCAAAACTGAAGTAGAAGCCATGAGCGGTGAAAGCGTTTCACTGACAAGTGTTGATGGTTGCGGTGCACCGCTATTTCTCTTTTCTTTACTTGGTCTTGCTCGCGCAATTAGAAATTTAACAATTAGCACCGATCAAATTCACCAAGATGTTGCCCAAGCTTGTCGCGATTATCCTGAAATGGTTGCAGGACCTGGTCGACTTGGAACACGCATGATGCAAAATGTTCCGGGTCTGTTTATGAAAGAAGGCGCAGAAGCGGTCAACGTTGCATCACTGCCAGATGGTCGAACTTTGGCAATTAAAATTAGCGATGGAAACCAACGTGCAATGTCTGCGATAACTGCAGCAGCCCTTGCAAAGTTTGGTATCGATGCGCATGAAGTGCCAGTAAATACCCTTGGTGCAGGCTTGCCAGTGGGCGTTATTCGCGCAACCTTCTAACACCCCGTACCCTTAAAGCCTATGAATGGCCGTATTGCTACCTTGATGGTGCACACATCGCCCCTGGATCAACC
>CAYMNN010000134.1:0-1946 GCA_964391815.1 uncultured Candidatus Planktophila sp. | reverse complement strand
CCGCGCGCAGTAATGACAAAGTTGTACACGCCAGCAACTGCGGTCCCTGAATATCTACCTAAATACAAGTAATTAGTTCGACCATATGGTTCGAAAAACTTTGTGCGCTCATTGAGCTTCATCGTTACAGGCTTTGTGCCCTTTGGCCCAGTCATCATCAGCAGTGGCAGCGCAGTTGTGCGCAAAGCATTTTCGGGCTTGGCATCAACAATTAAGTACTGAACTGAGATTTGATCGCCAGCTTGAAACTGTGCGCGAAAAGCTTTCTTTTGACCTGCTTTGGTAAAGGCTGCACGAACTGCAAAAGAAACAGTTCCATCTACTAACAGTGGACCTCTGGCTGCAGTTGTATCGGTATCGAGCAAGTTAACTGGTTGGTGCGCAACAGCCGCACCGCTACCTAGAACTGTAAAAGCTATAACCGCCGCAAGTAGTTTTCGCATGAGAAAACGGTACATGAGGTACTAGCCAACTGCGACTTGAGTAACCAACCCTGCCTTGACCACAACTGTTACGCGATCAGTTCGGAAATCAAAAGTCCCAGCAAACATTTCATCATCACGTTGACCTAAGCGATAGGTCCAATCCAGATTCATCGCGCACTCTTCTGCAGCCATTTCGCTCATGCCAATTAAAGTATTTGCACGAACCTGAGTGATTCCTGGGTCTTTGTCAGCAGCTGACATTGCAGGGCACACGCCTTGCTTTAAAGCTGCTCGCTTAACAAGAACACCTTTGCTCCAGACCAGTCTGTTTCCACTCTTGATGCAGGTGTACTTCATGCCCTTAACAGTTGTTGTTGCCTTGTGCTTATTGCACTTGGTGCCAGCCTTAACCGTTCCGGCATGAGCAGGTGCAATACCCAACAATGAAACTGCAATCAGAACCGCTAATACTTTGCGCATGTGCAAATACTAGCGATTAACTGGAATATTCATTGTTGTTGATGTTGCAGCACGACCCTTAGATCCTAGGAATCTCCATAGAACTGTACAAGTTCCTAATGAGAGCGTGTTTACTGTCGCACGGGTATAGATACCACCGGTGCGATCCCAGGTTGCAACGCCTGTCACAGTACAAACTGCAGGAGTTGATGAAGTAACTTCAAGTAAGTGACCAATTGAAAGCAATCCAGAGTTTTGACCGCTTGCAAACAATGTCGATGCGGCAAATGTGTAGGACTGCTTGCTAGCCAGAGTAAGACCTGTGATTGGACTCAAACGTGAAGTACGAAGAGTTGAATTAGAGATCATTGGCGTAACAACCATTGCTGCATCACCAGCTACTGGCGCTGGAAGCGGTGCTGGAGTTGCAGTAGGAATTGGATTGATATCAATCGTTCCCAGAACTCGCATGCTTCTCTTTTGCCACTCATCGATAGCATCAACATAGATTGTGTAGAGACCAGTTAGTGCAGTTGCTGGAACTGCCCAGTCATTTCGCCAAATTCCATCTGTCTTAGTTCCATTGTTTCGGTAACCAGGAACGCGGGCTGATGTGCCACCGCGTGGATCAGTAATTATGAATGTAACTGATGAGATACCGACATCATCAGTAAAGCGTGCTGCAAGTTCTGGAATTGTTTGTCCAACAAGAATTGGACCAGGTGAGATCGAACCTGAAACAAATACCGGCGCTGCCTTATCCATTACCGTCGATGCTTGTACAAGGAATGACGGAGCGTTAAACCATGGGCTCATATTTCTAGCCGCATCAATTACTTGAACCATAACGTTGTATCGACCAATTGCGGCAGTACATGGGATAGCCCAGTCGTTTGTCCAAACTCCAGAGAGCGCTGTTCCGCCAGTTCTGTACATAGAAGTTGAATAAACCGTCAGGCCAGTTGGGCCTGTAATTCTTAAGTTAGCTGTTGTGATTCCAACATTGTCTGAAGCAGTAACAGAGATATCACGAACAGTTTGGCACACCTCAAGTGTTGTAGG
>CAYMNN010000133.1:0-1951 GCA_964391815.1 uncultured Candidatus Planktophila sp. | reverse complement strand
ATAAGTCCAGTAAACATTACTCACCATTCCTAATGCGATAAACCGACTTCACATCACCGTCTAGTACCTGGGTACCAAGGTGATCCATGCGCATCTGATCGGTGATGGTTGTTGGGTAATCAAAGGCGAAGAAATGTTTGCCGGTGCCCAGTAAGGCAGGTGCTTGATACATGATTAATTCATCTAATAAACAGCCATCTAACATCGCACTGCCCAGCGTTGGCCCCGCTTCAACAAAGACATGATTGATGCCTAGTTCATTCAACTTTTCAACCAGAACATCTAGATCCTTAGATTTCACAACGACGGTTTGGGCTGCATCATCAAAGACTTGTGCATCCTTAGGTAATTCTTGTTCCCCGCAAATCACACGGATTGGGTTTTTTGCATAGCCCGCAAAATCCCCACGCGGAATCAAATGTGGGTTATCGACGATCACGGTGTTTGTTCCGACCAGAATCGCATCTGCTTGGCGACGCAATACCTGCACATCGGCCCGCGATGCTTCATTAGTAATCCATTTAGATGTTCCATCTGCGGCAGCTACTTTGCCATCAAGGGTTGCGGCAACTTTCCAGGTAAAAAATGGTCGGTTCTTACGAATCTTCATCAACCAAGCGCGATTTGAAAACGCGGCTTCATCCTTTAAGACGCCTTCAACAACAGTGATACCTGCAGCGCGAAGTGCTGCGGCTCCCCCAGCTGCTTTTTCATTGGGATCGGCAACGGCGTAAACAACTGTTGAAATGCCCGCATCAATAATCGCTTGCACACATGGGCCTGTAGTGCCGGTGTGATTACAGGGTTCAAGGGTTACAACAATTGCGCATCCCTGTGTTTTTTCACCAGCTGCTTTAATGGCAACAACTTCGGCGTGATCACTTGACGCATTGCGATCGTGAAAACCTTCGGCGATTACTAAACCTGCTGCATCAATAATTACCGCGCCAACAATTGGATTAGGCGCGGTCTTTCCCAGACCTTTTTCGGCAAGGGCAATGGCACGTTGCATTGCAACTGTGTAATCCATTTTTACCCCCGGCCCTTTTTTAAGTTACAAAGTGGCTTCCGGGGTGGGTGCAAGAAAGAATGCACAAAGAAGGTAGGCGCAAGCCCACCTTTGTTTGTTTTCTCTCATCCGGACTTTAACCGTCGGTCTCAGAGTTTCACTGAGTCAACCGATACCTGGCGGGTATCGGGTCGCGGACTTTAACCGCCGGTTCGAAATTACATCGACCCCGAAAACAACGTCGTAATTCTACCCCGATTATTCAGCTGCGTGGAACAGTGAAAAACCCCGCCAATCGCAGTGATTGACGGGGTTTTTAACGGGGTTGGTTAAAACTACTTATTGCTTAGCTGCAACCAGATGTGTTTCCACAACCTTCGCATACAAAGCATGCTCCTGACATTCTCATCTTTACTCCACATGTCATACATAGTGGTGCATCAGATTTGATTCCCATTGATTCAAGTAGATCAGATGATGAACCGATTGTTGCTGCAAGTGGTGCAGCTTCAATCTTTACATCAGCTTTCTTACTTGGAGCAGTTACAGGAGCCGCCACAGCAGCTGGACTCACTGTGGCCTGTGCTTTTGGGACTAGCGGGGTATCAACACTCGCTATAGGTGCGTACTCGCCACCATTGTCTAACGCAGCTGCACGCTCTGCTGCTGTGTATAGACCCATTGCTGAACGTTGTTCGAATGGTAGGTAATCAAGTGCTAAGCGACGGAAGATGTAATCCATCATGGACTGTGCCATGCGAATATCTTGATCATCTGTCATACCTGCTGGCTCGAAGCGCAAGTTTGTGAACTTCTCTACGAATGTCTCTAGTGGAACTCCGTACTGAAGTCCGATAGATACTGCGATTGAGAACGCATCCATTACGCCTGCAAGAGTTGAACCCTGCTTGCCAAGCTTCAAGAACACTTCACCAAGTGCGC
>CAYMNN010000132.1:0-1966 GCA_964391815.1 uncultured Candidatus Planktophila sp. | reverse complement strand
ACACCACCACCAGCACCAGTTGTATCCGCACCAGTCGTTGCCGCACCCGTAACGCCACCACCTGCCCCAGTTGCAGCGGCTGCTCCAGTTTCACAACCAGCAGATGCTTATGTAACTCCCCTAGTTCGCAAACTTGCATCTGAACTTGGGGTAAATCTTGCACAAGTTAAGGGAACCGGAATCGGCGGAAGAATTCGTCGTGAAGATGTTGAAGCTCTTGCTCGCCCTGCTGCAGCGCCGGCTGTTGCATCAGTTGCATCAACACCATCGGCTGCAAAGCCACCAGTTGTTGCAGTTTCTCCATTGCGTGGAACAACAGTGACAATGTCTAGACTTCGTAAAGTTATTGCAGCTCGCATGGTTGAATCACTTCAAGTAAGCGCGCAGCTAACTACTGTTGTTGAAGTCGATGTTACAAAGATTGCACGTTTACGAGATCGCGCGAAGGCAAGCTTTGAAGCACGTGAAGGCGTCAAGCTCTCATTCCTTCCATTCTTTGCAGTTGCCGTTTGCGAAGCGTTGAAGCAACATCCAGTACTTAATTCATCGGTTGAAGGCGACCAAATCACTTATCACGGCGCTGAGCACCTAGGTATTGCAGTCGATACAGAGCGTGGTTTGTTAGTTCCGGTTATTGCAAATGCTGGTGACCTGAACATGGGCGGAATCGCTCGAAAGATTGCTGACCTTGCTGCACGTACCCGCGACAACAAGGTAACTCCCGATGAACTTGGCGGTGGAACTTTCACTCTGACAAATACCGGAAGTCGAGGCGCTTTGTTTGATACTCCAATCATTAACCAGCCACAGGTTGCAATTCTGGGTCTTGGCGCAGTTGTTAAGCGACCAATGGTTGTTCGTGGCGAAGATGGCGGCGAAACAATTGCGATCCGTTCCATGGTTTACCTTGGTTTGTCATATGACCATCGTGTTGTTGATGGCGCAGATGCAGCTCGCTTCCTAGTTACTCTTAAAGAGCGTCTCGAAGGTGGCGCATTTGAGTCTGATCTAGGACTCTAAGCTTCCTATGTCTGTACACCAGCGAATTGCGATCACTGGCGCATCCGGTCTTATCGGCACTGCGTTAGTTGGTCATCTAAAAGCTGAAGGTCACACAGTTCAGCGCTTAGTTCGACGCACACCGGTGGGTGCTGATGAAGTTCAGTGGGATCCACAAACCGGCTTTGTTGATCTAGAACCATTGCGCGGTGTCGATGCAGTTATCCATTTAGCGGGTGTCGGTGTCGGTGATAAGCGTTGGAGCAAAAAATACAAGAGCGAAATTCTAAATTCGCGCTTGCTTGGTACAACCGCGATTGCAAAAGCTGTCGCTGAATTAAAGCCTCAAGTTTTCATATCTGCCTCTGCTATCGGCTGGTATGGCGAGAGCGGAAATAGAGCGGTTGTAGAAACCGATCGAGTTGGTGATGATTTTCTAGCAGCAGTTTGTCGCGAATGGGAAGCAGCCGCAGATCTTGCCCAAGATGTGCGCACCGTAAAGATTCGTACAGGTTTGGTATTGGATCCAACCGGCGGCGCTCTAGGAAAGATGTTGCCACTGTTTCGTTTAGGTCTGGGCGGAAAACTTGGTAACGGTAAGCAGTGGTGGTCCTGGATCACTTTGCATGATCAAATTAGAGCGATTGTTTTTGCACTTGAAAATCCAATTTCTGGTCCAGTTAACCTAACTGCACCAAACCCTGTTACCAACCAAGAGTTCACTGCAGCCCTAGCCAGAGCCATGCATCGCCCAGCTTTATTCCCGGCCCCTGCTATTGCGTTAAAAATTGCACTGGGTGGTTTTTCTTCAGAAATTCTTGGCTCAAAGAAAGTTATTCCACATGTTTTACAAGAAGCAGGATTTACTTGGGACTATCCGCACATTTCTGAGGCTCTGTCAGCGCTGATTGAGGATTAATTCCGCCGCTAGTCGCCCAGAAAAAAGTGCGCCTTGCTGTGAAGGTAC
>CAYMNN010000131.1:0-1973 GCA_964391815.1 uncultured Candidatus Planktophila sp. | reverse complement strand
GTAAAGAAGTTAGTGAGCAGTGGAATCCCTGTTATGGGCCACTTAGGTCTGACTCCTCAATCCATGCATCAATTAGGTGGCTACCGAGTCCAGGGCCGCACCGATGGTGATGCAATTCTGGAAGCTGCCCTTGCCCTTGAAGCTGCAGGTGCTTTTGCAATTGTTCTTGAATTAGTGCCAGCAGAATTGGCTGCACGAATCACTGCAGCACTTTCGATTCCGACTGTTGGAATTGGCGCAGGAGTAAATTGCGATTCACAAGTATTGGTGTGGACCGATTTGATGGGCATCACCAAGAAAGCTCCGAAATTAGCTAAGGCCTATCGCAACTTGCGCGCTGAAATGTTGGCAGCAACAACCGAATTCGCCGATGATGTTCGTGCAGGCAACTTCCCAACCGAGGCGCAAACCTTCAACTAAATCACAGCTTCTACTAGGGTTACTAGGTGGCCAATTTCGTTATTGATCTAGCACCCTTGCGAAAGTCCAGGGACTTTTCTCTATTGTGGGCTGCGGGATTGATTTCCTACTTCGGATCCATGATCACCTATGTTGCGGTGCCCTTTCAGGTTAAAGAGTTAACGGGCTCCTACATCGCAGTGGCCATTAGTGGGTTGGTTGAGATAGTTCCACTGATCATCTTTGGCCTGTATGGCGGTGTCTTGGCTGATGCCTTAGATCGCAAAAAACTTATTTGGGTTACTGAATTGCTATCACTGCTTTTTACCGCAATTCTGCTGATTAATTCCATGATGGATTCACCTAATCTGCTGGTGATTTATGTCGTCTCGGGATTGTTTGCCGCCACAAGTGGCCTGCGACAGCCAGCAATGCAGGCCGCACTTCCGCGCCTTGTTGATCATGAAGATATGACAGCCGCTGCCGCCTTGATGAGTTTGCGTTGGCAGATAGGTGTGATCGTCGGGCCCGCTATTGGCGGAGTTTTAATTGCAACGTATTCGGTAGCTGTTGGCTATGCCGCCGATATCGCAACTTTCATTATTTCACTTGCCCTGATTGCATTCATGAAAAACATCCCGCCCTCTCATGATGCCCAAGCCCCATCCCTGTCAGCATTAATCGATGGTGTGAAATATGCATTTAGTCGCAAGGATTTGCTGGGCACGTACCTGATTGATTTAGCGGCGATGTTCTTTGCGATGCCAACTGCGTTGATTCCATTTTGGGCAGACCAGTTAGGGGCGCAATGGGCATTGGGATTGCTCTATGCCGCCGGAACTGTTGGCTCGGTCGCAATTGTTTTGACAAGTGGGTGGGCAAAAAATGTGCACTTCTATGGTCGAGCCATTATGTGGGCGGCCATCGGATGGGGTGTTGCAATCGCATTGTCAGGTGCAACCAATTATCTATGGCTGGTACTGCTCTTTCTGACTTTGGCCGGGGCATCGGACATGATTAGCGCGCTCTTTAGATCTGCAATGTGGAACCAAACAATCCCGGACACTCTTCGGGGACGCCTTGCTGGTATCGAGTTATTGTCATATTCGTTGGGGCCGTTAGCCGGTCAGATGCGAGCAGCTGGAATGGCCGCGGCTACTACATTAAGTATTTCGGTAACAAGTGGCGGAATCATTTGCGTAATTGCGGTCGTATTACTGGCCAGTTTCTTGCCAGATTTTAGAAAATTCGACATCAGAACCAACAAATATGCCCTCGAAAACCAGAAAATGGCGGAAAAATTACGCGTAAACCCTCAATCCGAGGACGAGATTTCCTAACTTGACACAATTTTGAGGGATTTTTACAAATTTTCAGGAAAATAATTACTGACAAATAAAAAAAGTTATGAAATTTCCCAAGATGCACAAAAAAATAAAAATATAAATTTGCGACACGCGCTAAATTATTTCTCACAAAATGTTGGCATTTTTGCCCAATTGATGTCACGCTTATCCATGAACAGGTTTGGGTGACGGATCCGAACCATTCCGATAGGAGAAGTACGTGGCCGC
>CAYMNN010000130.1:0-1980 GCA_964391815.1 uncultured Candidatus Planktophila sp. | reverse complement strand
CTCACGCATTTGGTCGCCTGCAGTTCGGTGAAGATCTACAACTAACTTTTGACACGTTGATTGGAACTGGCGTAAATGCCAACGTTGCAGCTGTTGTTGTCATTGGTATCGAACCAAAGTGGACACAACGCGTTGCTGATGGAATTGCAAAGACTGGTAAGCCAGTTGCAGCATTTTCAATCGAAGGTAAGGGTGACCTGCAAGTTATTCAAGAAGCAAGCCGTGTAGCAGCAATGTTCTTGCAAGATGCATCTGGTCTTGTTCGCACAGAAGCTGAAATGGGCGACATGATCATGTCAATCAAGTGCGGAGAATCAGATACAACTTCTGGTCTTGGCTCTTGCCCAACAACTTCACAAGCCGTTGACCGTTGGGTTGATGCTGGCGGAACTGTTTTCTTCGGAGAAACTTCAGAGCTAACCGGCGGAGAGCACCTGATTGCAGAACGTTGCATTGATGCAGCAACTCGCGATTTGTTCCAAGTAACTTATGACAACTACATCAAAGTTATTGAAGCAACCGGTGCAAACTTGCTTGGCTCACAGCCAACACAAGGAAACATTGCTGGTGGTTTAACAACTATCGAAGAAAAGGCACTTGGAAACATTGCAAAGACAGGTTCAGTCCCAGTTGTTGGCGTTTTGAAGCCAGCTGAGATGCCTAATCCAGCAAATCCAGGCCTGTACTTCATGGATTCTTCATCTGCTGCAGCTGAGTGCGTAACTCTGATGGCAGCCGGTGGCGCTGTAATTCACTTGTTCCCAACCGGACAAGGAAACGTTATTGGTAACCCAATCGTTCCTGTTTTGAAGTTAACCGCAAATATCAAGACAGCTAAGTCAATGACTGAGCACATCGATCTTGATGTTTCAGGTTTGCTTCGTTACGAATACGACCTGACAAAGGCTGGCGACATGATGATGGATGTCATTTATGACACTGTAAATGGTCGTCTATGTAAGGCTGAAGTTATGGGTCACCGCGAATTTACATTCACAAAGTTGTACATCTCTGCATAATGATTCTGATTTCTGAAGATGTATGGGGAACTCCCTTCCAAACACTGGAAGGGAGTTTTCCCATTACTCGTAATGATGATTTATGGAATAACCCGGAAGAGCTTAAAGCTGCTCTGAAGGATGTAAAGGCACTTGTTGTTCGAAATCGAACCAAAGTAACCGCAGATGTAATTGCTGCAGCACCTAATCTCAAAGTGATTGCACGCGCAGGTGTTGGTTTAGACAATATTGATCTAAAGGCTGCAGATGCTGCAGGTGTAGTAGTCGTTGCAGGTCTAGGCGCAAACGCGGTTAGCGTTGGTGAATTAACTCTTGGTCTTGCACTTTCTTTACTTCGTAATGTTCCAGGCCATGATGTTGCAACGCGTGATGGTGGTTGGGTGCGTACCCCTGGCCGTGAATTATCTGGATTAACGTGGGGACTTCTGGGTTGCGGCGCAACCGGTGTTGCAACAGCGAAATTGATTCAAGGTTTTAATTGCTCAGTGCTGGGATATGACCCATATGCCAAGAATGTTCCAGGTGTGGAACTAACTACTTTTGAAGATGTGTTGAAGCGCAGCGATGTAGTCAGTATTCATATGCCATCAACGCCTGAAACAAATGGAAGCATTAATGCAGCAACCCTTGCTTTGATGAAGAAGGATGCAATCATCGTTAACGTTGGGCGCGGAGAAGTAATCAATGAGGCCGACTTAATTGCGGCCCTGAAAGCCAAAACCATTGCTGGGGCAGCACTTGATGTGCGTGCACAAGAGCCTCCGACTACGGGTGAAATGGAAACAATCCCTAATTTGATTCTGACCCCACACGTGGCAGGCATTACTAAGGAAAGCCAACTTCGCATTAATCAAATTCTGACCGCAAACATTGAATTAGTGTTGAACTCCAAACCCGCCACACATGCAGTTGGCGCATTAAAGGAAAGCAGTAACTAAATGCCACAGCTAACTGTTGGTTC
>CAYMNN010000129.1:0-1998 GCA_964391815.1 uncultured Candidatus Planktophila sp. | reverse complement strand
ATCCACTTAAAGAACTTGTTGAAGTGCGGAATAACGCGAATTTCCGGAAGCAGATTCAAACCTTTGCTCGGTGAGCGTTTGAGCATTCGAAAATTAGGAATCTGAGCAGATAGAACCATCGCACCAGCGCTACAGCCAGCAAGTGATGCACCGCTTTGCCAGTTTTCAAAAATGGCAGCCCACACAGGTGTATCGATCAAAACTTCGGCAAGGTGGTGTGGATCCCCGCCTGACATGTACATCAAGGCAGTGTTTTTAATTGCATCTACATGTTCTTGCTTGAATGCATCATCACGGGTGTAGATCGGCAAAAAAATTGGTTGCACACCAATACGTTCTGCTTGTTGCTGGCCAAGGTTCTTCCAATAGTTAAGACTGTCCTGGCTTTCACGCCCAGCAGCTGTTGGAATTTGAACATAGGCAGCTTGTTTGCCGTTGGCAACACCGTCAGCAAGTAAAGAGTTTTCAAAGGCCGACATTGCAGGCAGGTATTCACCTGATCCAACTAATGCCAATGACCCGTTCATAGAGTCATTCTATGTCGTTACTTACTCAAACAAGGTGCCGACAAATACCTGCCAAGCAAGTGCTGATTTAGCGATCAGTGAGAGAGTTATGTAAGTCTTTTCTCCCAGCAGATAATCAGACCACTTTCCAACCTTCTTGTATTGAAGGAATTGGACGAGGGCAAATATGTTGAAGAAGATGAAGATTGAAAGAACGATGGCATAAACAAATGCTGGGGCCTTTGCATTAGATGGTCCACCAATTGCTAGGACGTAGAAAACCAGACCTAGCCAAGGGACGATTCCAGCGATGCAACCGAAGATAAATGGAATCCAGCCGCCGTTGCCAGGGGTTTCGTACTTCTCTTGTAGCCAACCGAAAAGAATCATTGATGCGTTCACGCCAAAGATTGCGATCAGTGCAACTACATCAGATACACCACAGATCTGAGCGATGATGACAAGCATTACTGATGAGCTAATTGAGTATTCAACCCAGCGGAAGTAATTGCGGCTCTGCGTCAACCCTGCGCTATAGCGTGGGAAGAACTTTGGTGATGCGACTAAGAAGTGGAAGAAAGCTGAAAGACCTAAGAATGTTGCAACGCCGATTCCAACTGGTGTGTCAAACAAAGTGATTGGTTCTGCAAATGTGCTTCCTGGTGGGCCAGACATGTAGCGAGCAACGATTGGCAGGGTGAAGTCATTTGCTAGTGACAGCACTGCGATCATCTGGACAAGGTGGAATACGCCAGCGATGATGTTGTAGCGGCGTAGCTTTGAAGTACTGGTTTCTTTAGTCATGAGTTAAGAATAAGCCAAGAAACCACTTTATCGGCGAAGCCACGGTCAAGAATTGGGACGTGGACTCCCCCATTAATCTTCCATAGCTCCAGCGAACCTTTGCTGCATGTGTAAGCAACAGAGGTTGTTTCTTCCCCTGACATAGCGGAAATCAGATCCAACTTGTTTTCTGTATTTGCAGAGCATTGATTGTTATTGCTCCAGCCCTTCATTAAGTCGTCTACTGATTGATAACGCTTGGCAAAGATGGAACCACCGGTGTAAGAAATAGTGCTATCTGAATCTCCATGAATATGTAGAACATTGCCCGATTTATCCGAGCACACCGTGGAATCAACATCCATGGATCCGGCCAATCCCGCAATTGCTGCGACTTTATTCTTAGCCGTACACAAGTATTTATAGCTCATGAAATGCCCATTGGAATGGCCAAACAAATAAATGCGGGACTTATCAAGGTTGTAAGAATCAGAGATTTCATCAATTAAAGAATCGATGTAGGCAACATCATCGACATTGCTCTTGGCAAAATTACAACAAGCATCAGATGCGTTCCAAAAACGTGTGCCTGATCTATCTTTGGTGCCATCTGGTGCCAGGTAGGCAAGGCCAGCATCTAATGCGGCTTGCTTTAAGAATGTGTAACTGGTCTGTGACATTGAATTGCCGCCGTAGCCGTGCAAATCAA
>CAYMNN010000128.1:0-2052 GCA_964391815.1 uncultured Candidatus Planktophila sp. | reverse complement strand
GAATCAAATCAACAACATTTAAAGTTTCAGCACCGTACGCCTATGGAACTTTGTCGGTAGAGCAAGGAACTCATCGCTTAGTTCGCATTTCACCTTTTGATAGCCAAAGCCGACGTCACACATCATTTGCCGGCGTTGAAGTTGTTCCAGTTGTTGAACAAAGTGATCACATTGAAATTGATGAAAAAGAGATTCGCGTTGATGTCTATCGCTCATCTGGTCCTGGCGGCCAAGGCGTGAACACCACTGACTCTGCGGTGCGATTAACCCATATTCCAACTGGGATTGTGGTCTCGTGCCAAAATGAACGTTCACAGATTCAAAACAAAGCAACAGCTATGGCTGTGTTGCAATCAAAGCTTTTGGAACGTCGCCGCCAAGAAGAGCAAGCCAAGATCAATGCGCTTAAGGGTGATAATTCAGGTTCTTGGGGAAATCAGATGCGTTCATATGTTTTGGCCCCGTATCAAATGGTGAAGGATCTGCGCACCGATTACGAAACAGGAAACACATCTGCAGTATTAAATGGTGAAATCGATGAGTTCATCGAAGCCGGAATTCGCTGGCGCCGCAGTTCGTAGCATTCAGCCGGACAGGGATTTTCGAAGGTAAGAATTCCAAGAAATCGTATCTTTGTCTCAACTGTTCGATTCCCAGAATTTGAGAACAAATAGCCACGCTCAGGATTTCGAGGAATTGCTTAGCAAGGAAATTGCATTAGCGCGGGATTCGATAAATCTCACATAATCTTCAGGCTCAAACTCGCGTTAGATCCGAGGATTTCAGCCCCGCTTCCTTAAACTAAGCGCAGGTCGAAGGTGGTTCCCCGAAATCCACCCCGCAGATGCAATGGGAGATTCAATGATTCGCTTTGAGAATGTCACCAAGATTTATCCAGGTCAGGAGCGCCCAGCTCTTGATTCTGTAAATCTTGAAATCGTTAAGGGCGAGTTCGTTTTCCTTGTCGGTCTTTCAGGTTCAGGTAAGTCAACTTTCTTGCGTTTAGTACTTCGCGAAGAGCGCCCAACATCTGGTGCGATCCATGTTGCGGGCAAAGATCTTGGCACATTGTCTAAGCACAAAGTCCCAGAGCTTCGTCGCTCAGTTGGAACTGTTTTCCAGGATTTCCGCTTGCTGCCGAACAAAACAATTTCAGAAAACGTTGCATTTACTTTGCACGTTCTTGGGTATTCACAAAAAGAGATTAACCGCGAAGTTCCAGAGGTTCTAGAACTAGTTGGTTTGGAAGATAAGGGTGATCGTTTGCCGTCAGAGATTTCAGGTGGAGAACAACAGCGTGTGGCAATTGCTCGCGCGTATGTAAGCCGCCCACCAATTCTTATTGCAGATGAGCCAACAGGAAACCTTGACCCAGCAACTTCTGTGGGAATCATGAAGTTACTTGATCGTATTAATCGCGAAGGCACAACAGTTTTGATGGCAACACACGATGCTGGCATCGTGGATCAAATGCGCAAGCGCGTTATCGAACTAGATGGTGGACATGTAATCCGCGATCAGGTTCGTGGCGTTTACGGGTACACGGGTTAAGGGCGGGGAGAGAGAACATGCGCGCACGGTTTCTTCTAAGTGAGGTCCGAATCGGACTTCGTCGTAACTTAACTATGACTTTTGCAGTCGTTGTGACAACAGCTATCTCCTTGTCATTGCTTGGTATAGGTCTTCTTGCAAACGCTCAGGTCAACGCCATGAAGGATTATTGGTATGACAAGATCGAAGTATCAGTATTTCTTTGCGGAAATCTTTCAGATTCATCATCTTGTGCAGCAGGTGCCGTAAGTGCGGATCAGCGCTTATCTATCCAGCAGGATCTGCAAGAGATGAGCGTTGTCGATAGCGTCTTCTACGAATCACAATCACAAGCTTTTGTTCGCTTCCAGGAGCGTTTCAAGGATTCAGCGATTGCGCAAAATGTAACTGCAGATCAGCTTCCAGAATCATTCCGTGTGAAGCTAAAGGATCCAGAGCAGTTTGCCGTAATTGTTAGCGCATTTAGTGGTCGCCCAGGTGTTGATGTGGTGCAAGATCAAC
>CAYMNN010000127.1:0-2086 GCA_964391815.1 uncultured Candidatus Planktophila sp. | reverse complement strand
GTGTGAGCCAACTTCTTGGTGATGTAAGCGCTGCGACGATCTGTTGGATTGAGCAAGTTGTGGCGATCTGTTTCAAGACCATCACGACGTAATTCATTCCATGAAGTTACAGACCAAACAGAAGCGTTAACGCCCCAATCATCTGCAAGCAGTTGCTGTGCCTTTACCGCCCAATTAACACCAACTCCTGAAGCCAGGATTTGTGCGTTCTTTTTGCGAGATGCCTTAGCAGGCGAGAACAAATAAATTCCCTTGAGCAAACCATCAACATCTAGGTTTTCAGGCTCTGCTGGATGTACGTATGGCTCGTTGTAAACGGTCAAGTAGTAATAAATGTTCTCGCTGTTTTCGCCATACATGCGACGTAAACCATCTTTAACGATGTGGCCAAGTTCGTAAGCAAATGCTGGATCGTAAGCAACGACAGCTGGGTTAGTTGCAGCAAGTAGATGTGAATGACCATCTTCGTGCTGTAGACCTTCACCATTAAGCGTTGTACGTCCCGCTGTTGCGCCAACAACGAAACCGCGAACTAGCTGATCTGCAGCTGCCCAGAAGGCATCTCCGGTGCGCTGGAAACCAAACATTGAATAGAAAATGTAGATAGGAATCATTGGTTCATCATGCGTTGAATATGACGATCCAACGGCAGTAAATGATGCAACAGATCCTGCTTCATTAATACCTTCATGCAAAATCACACCAGATGTTGATTCCTTGTATGACAACATCAATTCACGGTCCACCGCGGTGTACTGCTGACCATGCGGTGAATAAATCTTCATCGTTGGGAACAATGAATCCATACCAAAGGTACGTGCCTCATCAGGAATGATCGGAACAATGCGATTGCCCAAACCAGGATCCTTTACAAGATCCTTGAGCATGCGAACAAAAGCCATGGTTGTTGCGATCTCTTGGTGACCAGATCCACGCTTTACAGATTCGTAGACAGAATCAGCAGGCATAGTTAAAGGACGAGAAATTGAACGACGACGTGGGATCGATCCACCTAGTGCTGCGCGACGCTCTGCCAGGTATTTGGCTTCTTCAGAATCAGGAGCAGGCATGTAATAAGGCGGTAAGTACTTATCCAACTTCTCATCAGGAATATCTAGATGCAATGTGTCGCGGAACTTTTGAATATCTTCCAGCGTCATCTTCTTCATCTGGTGCGTTGAGTTACGACCTTCGAAGTGCGAACCAAGGGTCCAACCCTTAACTGTCTTAGCCAAGATGACTGTTGGACGGCCATTCTTTTGTGTTGCCGCTGTGTATGCCGCAAAGAGCTTCTGATAATCATGTCCACCGCGCTTTAGGTTCCAAATCTGATCATCAGACCAATTGGCAACCATTGCTGCAGTACGAGGATCTCGACCAAAGAAGTTATCGCGAACATACTTTCCAGATTCAGCCTTAAAGGTTTGATAGTCACCATCAAGGGTTTCATTCATAATCTTTACGAGTGCGCCTTCACGATCTTGGGCTAGAAGTGGATCCCAACCGCGGCCCCATACAACCTTGATTACGTTCCAGCCCGCACCACCGAAGATTGATTCAAGCTCTTGGATGATTTTTCCATTTCCACGGACTGGTCCATCTAGGCGTTGCAAATTACAGTTAATAACAAAAGTTAAGTTGTCTAACTTTTCACGGGTAGCAAGACCAATTGCACCCAATGTATCTACTTCATCAACTTCACCATCACCAAGGAATGCCCAAACATTTTGATCACTGGTGTCTTTGATTCCACGATTGTGTAAGTAACGGTTGTAACGCGCTTGATAAATTGCATTAAGAGGTCCGATACCCATTGACACAGTTGGGAATTGCCAGAAGTCCGGCATCAAACGTGGATGAGGATACGAAGAAAGTCCGCCACCTTCATGTGAAAGTTCCTGACGGAAACCATCGAGTTGATGTTCTGTTAAGCGACCTTCAAGAAATGCACGTGCATACATTCCAGGACTTGCATGTCCTTGGAAGAAAATTTGGTCTCCGCCACCTGGGTGATCTTGTCCGCGAAAGAAATGGTTAAAACCAACTTCATACAGCGCAGCAGATGATGCGTAAGTAGAAATGTGTC
>CAYMNN010000126.1:0-2109 GCA_964391815.1 uncultured Candidatus Planktophila sp. | reverse complement strand
TGAAGCCACCATGAGGCATCTCGGCAACTAGTGGAATATGGGTATTGATCCAGACGCATCCGAAATCAAAGGCCTTAGCCATGCGCATTGCAGTTCCGTGGTTTGCGGTCCAGACGCTAGAGGCCAAACCGTATTCGACGCCATTGGCCATAGAAACAGCCTGAGCTTCATCACTGAACTTCTGAACGGTGATGACGGGCCCGAAGATCTCCTTCTGAATTAGCTCATCATCCTGGGAAAGACCTGCAACCACTGTTGCTGGGAAGAAGAAACCTGGGCGATCAAGGGCTGCGCCACCTGTCATCACCTGAGCATGGGCTGGGACACGAGAAAGTAGATCACTGACACGCGCCAACTGGTTGCTGTTGTTTACAGGTCCCAAGAAAACATCGGCATCATGTGGAGCGCCAATGGCAACGGCCTTGGCTTGTTCAGTCAAGAGCCCAACAAACTCTTGATACACAGAATCTTGAACGATGACACGAGTAGCTGCGGTGCAATCCTGACCGGCGTTGAAATATCCAGCAATCGCAATTGCTTCAGCTGCTGCAGCTAAATCAGCATCTGCAAATACAACAACAGGTGCCTTTCCACCAAGTTCAAGGTGAACACGCTTAACTTGTTTTGCAGCAGCTTCGGCGACCTGGATTCCGGCACCGACAGAACCTGTAATTGAAACCATGTCAGGACGTTTGTGATTTACAAGTGCCGCACCAGTTTCGCGCTCACCGCACACCACATTGAAAACACCTGCCGGCAAAAATTCAGCCATTAAATTTGCCATCCAGACAGTAGATGCTGGAGTTGTATCACTTGGCTTTAGGACCACAGTATTTCCTGCAGCAATTGCAGGAGCCCATTTCCAGACAGCCATCATCATTGGATAGTTCCAAGGAGTTACTTGTCCAATAACACCTACTGGTTCACGGCGAATCATGGAAGTCATTCCTGGCATGTATTCACCAGCAGACTTGCCTTCAAGATTTCTGGCAGCTCCTGCAAAGAATCTAATCTGATCAACCATCGGAGGAACTTCTTCAGATGTCGTTAATGACACTGGCTTTCCGGTGTTTTCACACTCGATAGCAATAACTTCTTCAGCTCGAGATTCGATTGCATCGGCAATTTTCAACAAAGCGCGTTGGCGCTGTGATGGCGTTGAATCGCGCCAATCAACAAAAGCATCACTTGCGGCTTTAAATGCGGCATCGATATCTGCTGCATTTGATTTAGGCGCAGTAGCAAAGGGTTGTCCTGTTGCAGGATTAACCAGAGTTGTTGTCTCTCCCGAAGTTGATTCGACAGATTTTCCGTTGATGAAGTTATTGAGCTTTTTCATGTTCCAGAGCCTAGCAATTAGGAATGGAAGTCACTAGTCACAATTTATGCGACGGGCTTGCCTTTTTCCGCCGCGGCCAATTGACCACAAGCACCATCGATTTCACGACCGCGAGTATCGCGAACAGTCACGGGGACGCCATAACTTTCCAGAATGCGAACAAATTCGGCTTCATCTTCCCTGCGAGAGGCAGTCCACTTTGAACCTGGGGTGGGGTTGAGAGGAATTAAATTGACATGCGCATTGCGATTTTTCAGCAGACGACCCAACAGATCTGAACGCCAGGATTGATCATTGATATCGCGGATCAAGGCGTATTCGATTGAATAACGACGGCCCGTCTTCTTTTCGTAAGCATCAGCTGCGGCCAGGACTTCTCGGACGTTATAACGGTTATTAATTGGCACCAAGGTGTCCCGAAGTTCATCATCTGGCGTGTGAAGAGATACTGCCAAAGTGCAACTAATGCCTTCTTCGGTCAGTTTTTCAATTCCGTTAACCAAACCAACTGTGGAAACTGTTACCGAACGCGCGCTAATACCCAAGCCATCTGGATTTGGATCAGTGATGTTGCGCAAAGTTCGCACAACCGCGTTGTAGTTTGCTAACGGTTCTCCCATTCCCATAAACACAATGTTAGAAAGACGCGTTGGCCCACCTGGTAATTCACCATTTGCACATGCACGCGCAGCAGCAACGATCTGGTCGGTGATTTCAGCAGCGGAAAGATTTCGGGTTAATCCAGCTTGGCCAGTTGCACAAAATGGGCA
>CAYMNN010000125.1:0-2123 GCA_964391815.1 uncultured Candidatus Planktophila sp. | reverse complement strand
TTTAAAGCTTTTGCTTTGGTTGCAGCCCTTGAACAAGGGATTCCGCTCACGTCAATGTGGAATGGTGATTCACCACAAACTTTTGATGATTTAGGTAAGCCGTACGAAGTTTCTAACTATGGCAACAATGGTTGGGGTCAAGTAAGCCTGATGACGGCTACTAAGCATTCAATCAACACCATCTTTGTTCCACTAGGAATCAAAGTTGGCCCAGACAAAGTTGTAGATGTTGCACGCCGCGCAGGTATTCCAGAAAGCGTTGCAATGATGCCAACACCTTCTGTTGTTCTAGGAACTTCAAGCCCGCACGTCATTGATGTTGCAAACGCATATGCAACCTTTGCTGCTCAAGGAATTAAGTCAAAACCATTCCTGGTTTCACAAGTTCTAGGTTCCAATAAAGGTGTGCTTTATGAAGCAACACCACAAACACAAGAAGCCTTTAGCAAAGAGGTTATGGCAGATCTAACGTACGCGCTTAAAGGAACAATCACCGGTGGTACAGGTGCAGCAGCTCTTGCGTTAGGTCGACCAGTTGCCGGAAAAACCGGAACTTCGCAATCAAATGCATCAGCGTGGTTTAGTGCTTACACACCACAGATCGCAGCATCGGTTTCATTCTTCCGCGATAACGCAACGCAATCTCTCAACGGAATTGGTGGAATGACATCTGTTACTGGTGGATCATTCCCTGCGCGCATCTGGACGCAATTTATGCGCGGTGCGTTAAAGGGTGAACCAATTATGGATTTCCCGGCACCATCAAATATTGGTGGTCTAGATCCAGTTGTTATGACATCGGGTGGAAAGCAAACACCTAAGCCTTAATGAGCCAGGTAAAGCTAACCACGGCTAGAGCCCTTGTTGCCCTTGCAATACTGGCTTCATTGCTTTCGGTAGTGAAATTTAGCCACTGTGCAAACACTGGCTGGGCAACGCCAGATCAATATGTTCACGCTTGTTATAGCGACTTACCGGCATTATTTGAAGCACGCGGTTTAAGTACCAATCAATGGCCCTTTGCAAGTGATGACAACAGTGTCGAATACCCAGTGATTACCGCAATGGTTATGTATGTAACTTCTTTTGCAGCTAATTCTCCGGTGGGTTATTTCAATATCAATATTTTCTTTCTCATTCTTTTGTTTATTGCCACAGTTCTTATCGTTCGAAAAATTCGGCCCGAGTTTGCATACCTGGTACCCGTTGCACCAGCGATGATTGCATCCTTGTTTATCAATTGGGATTTGTGGGCGATTGCAACAATGATGCTTGCAATCTATTGGTTTGATCGTAAACAATTTTTATACAGTGCTTTATTACTTGGTGTATCAATCTCTACCAAGTTTTTACCGATCTTCTTGTTGATACCCATCGTTTTCATTTTCTGGCGCGAAAACAGAATTAAAGAAGCGATCAAATATGTTGCTATTACTTTCGGAATCTGGTTAGCAATCAATCTTCCATTTGCCGTAACTACCCCAACTGGTTGGTGGCGCTTTTATAAACTCAATCTTGATCGTGGACCAGATTGGGGATCGCTCTGGTTAGCTTTGCAACAATTAGGAATCAATTTCACAAACCTAAATTACTTATCAATTTTGTTGTTGCTGATAGCAATTACGACAATTGCAATTTTGTTATTTGAAATCAAGTACACACCTTCTCTTGCATCAGTGGCTTTCTTTGTTATCGCATCAGTGATGCTTGCCAGCAAGGTGTATTCACCGCAATATGTGCTTTGGTTAACCCCGCTTGCCGTCATTGCATTAACAAATAAAAAAGATCTGCATGCATTTTGGTTGTGGCAAGCAACGGAATTGATTTATCACATCGCAATTTGGCAGCACCTGGCACAAGTCACCGATGCCAGATTTGGCCTGGGTCCGACCCCCTTTGCCATCCTGACCCTGCTGCGGATCGGCGGCACCATCTACCTGATGGCGGTCCTGGCTCGCCGGGCCCTAGAAGCCCGAAATACGCACAGCAAACTGCTCGATTTACTATTTGAGGGCTCCAAGGCCTACCCTTAGGCCTCTTATTACCTTAGGTTTTCCTTCGGTAGTAAGGAATTTAACCCTCCTGTCACGGAAATACCGTGGCCGTCTTAGTCCAGAGGAGGT
>CAYMNN010000124.1:0-2150 GCA_964391815.1 uncultured Candidatus Planktophila sp. | reverse complement strand
AGAAGGAGCTTCTTGTTCTACGTCGCGAACGCGAAAAACTATTTAAGAACCTTGACGGTATCCGCAACATGACTAAGTTGCCTTCAGCAATTTGGGTTGTAGATACGAAGAAGGAGCACCTAGCAGTACAGGAAGCTAAGAAGCTTGGTATTCCTGTTATTGCAATTTTGGATACTAACTGCGATCCAGATGAGGTTGATTACAAGATTCCTGGTAACGATGATGCAATCCGTTCAATCGACTTGCTTACACGTGTTATCACCGATGCAATTGCAGCTGGCCTCAAGGCGCGCTCTGCAAATGTAAAGGAAGAAGCAAAGTCAGATGCTCCAGCAGCTGTTGCTGCAGGAGAGCCATTGGCTGATTGGGAGAAAGAAATTCTCGATGCGCCTGCAGTAACTGACGCACCAACAACTCCGGAGGCATAAATTGGCTAACTACACAGCTGAAGATGTAAAGAAGCTTCGCGAAGCAACTGCTGCGGGAATGCTTGATTGCAAGAAGGCTCTAGATGAAGCAGATGGCGACTACAACAAGGCGCTAGACATTATTCGCGTAAAGGGCCTTAAGGGCATTACAAAGCGTGAAGGTCGTCTGACTTCAAATGGAGCAGTTGTAGCAAAGGTCGAGGGCAACCTTGGCGTAATGCTAGAACTGAACTGCGAAACAGATTTCGTTGCAAAGGGTGAGCGCTTCGTTGCACTCGCTGATGAGCTGCTTGCTCATCTACAAAATGCACAATCTGATTCCCTAGAAGCATTCTTGGCATCAACAATGAGTAACGGCACAACCGTTCAAGCAACTATTGATGAAGCTAATGCAACAATGGGCGAGAAGATTGAAGTTCGTCGCATTGCGGTGATTAAGGATTCACCAGTTGGAATTTACTTGCACCGTACAAGTCCAGATCTTCCACCACAGGTTGGTGTTTTGGTCGAGCTTGTTAAGGATGCAGCAGAAGTTGGCAAGGACATCGCACAGCACATTGCAGCCTTTGCGCCGCAGTTTGTTAATCGCGAGCAAGTTCCTGCTGAACTAATTGAAAACGAGCGCCGTATCGCAGAAGACACAGCGCGCGAAGAGGGTAAGCCAGAGGCTGCTCTTTCAAAGATCATCGAAGGCCGCGTGGCAGGTTTCGTCAAGGAAATTTCCTTGATCGAGCAGTCATTCGCTAAGGATGCAAAGAAGACTGTAAAGCAGATCCTCGATGAGGCTGGAACAGCTGTTAAGGCTTTCCATCGCTTCCGCGTGGGTCAATAAGGACAAGGTCTGATCGCTTAGACTTGGTTCATACAAGTAATTAATAACCTAATTGGTTAGAGGATAAGGAGCACTCATGCCCGGTACAAGAGGAACGTATCGCAGAGTGCTCCTTAAACTTTCTGGTGAAGTTTTTGGCGGAGAAAAAGGCATTGGTGTTGATCCCGATGTAGTTCAAGATATTGCTAGACAAATTGCAGATGTAGCCCGCAGTGGGGTTCAGGTCGCCATCGTTGTTGGCGGCGGTAATTACTTCCGTGGCGCTGAACTTTCACAGCGCGGAATGGATCGCTCTCGTGCCGACTACATGGGAATGCTCGGAACAGTTATGAACTGTTTAGCTCTTCAAGATTTCTTGGAAAAAGAAGGCGTGGCAACTCGCGTTCAAACCGCGATCACTATGGGACAAGTTGCCGAACCGTACATTCCACTTCGCGCGATTCGTCACTTGGAAAAGGGACGCGTTGTAATTTTTGGTGCAGGTGCAGGAATGCCATTCTTTACTACAGATACCGTCTCGGCTCAGCGCGCACTTGAAATCGGTGCGGAAGCTTTGTTACTAGCCAAGAGCGGCGTCGATGGCGTGTACAGCGCAGATCCAAAGAAGGATCCACAAGCAACTAAGTACGACACAATCACTTATAACGAGGTTTTATCAAAATCACTAGCTGTTGCTGATGCTGCAGCCTTTGCTTTATGCCGTGAAAACAAGTTGCCAATTGTTGTCTTTGACTTAATGAAGAATGGAAATATCGGCCGCGCAGTGCGTGGCGAAGTAATTGGAACCCTTGTCGCATAAGCGATGAGATTGATGTAAGAAGCGGTAAGAGGAGCAGAGAAATGGCAGATGTAGCAAGCGCCCTTAAGGACGCCGAAACCAAGATGAATAA
>CAYMNN010000123.1:0-2150 GCA_964391815.1 uncultured Candidatus Planktophila sp. | reverse complement strand
GAAATTACTACAGATGTCATCGTTCGCGATAACACTGGCGAATACGCAGGGATTACTTCTTCCCCTGCGCCGCAACCGCAGCCATAGCAATTTTTGCTGCTTCTGGATCTAGATATTCTCCGCCTGTAACAACTGGCTTAAAGTTTTCATCTAGTTTGTAATACAGCGGAATTCCGGTCGGAATATTTACTCCTGCAATGTCAGCATCGGTTATTCCATCAAGATGCTTTACCAATGCACGCAAAGAGTTTCCGTGCGCAGTTACCAGAACGCGCTTGCCTGCCTTTAGATCCGGAACAATTGCTTCATCCCAGTACGGAAGCATGCGCGTAATAACATCCTTTAAGCATTCAGTCTTTGGCGCAGCTGCACCTAAATCTGCATAACGAGCATCATGTGCCTGGCTAAATGGATCGGCATCATCAATTGCCGGAGGCGGAGTATCAAAGCTACGACGCCACAATTGGAACTGTTCTTCGCCGTATTGAGCCAAAGTCTGGGCCTTGTCCTTGCCCTGTAGCGCGCCGTAATGACGTTCATTCAAACGCCAAGAACGCTTAACCGGAATCCAATGACGATCACAAGCATCTAGTGCTAACTGCGATGTATGAATCGCGCGGCGCAAGAGCGATGTGTGAACTACATCTGGCAACAATCCGCGTTCGGCCAACATGGAACCACCGTGGCTAGCTTCGGCTTCTCCCTTTTCAGAAAGGCGAACATCAACCCAACCGGTAAAGAGATTCTTGGCATTCCATTCAGATTCGCCGTGGCGTAGCAGGATGAGTTCGTAATTAGTCATGGGTGCAGTCTAAACCAAATGCGGCTAACTAGACCAAATGTTTGAAGGCATCTAAATTGGCTAAAGATTCTCCGCGTGATACTCGCCAAGCCCATTCGCGGCGAATCGCATTTGCAAATCCAAGTTCAAGCAATGGATTAAATGAATTATCGCTGTATTGAAGCACTGAACCAATAAGTCGATCTAGTTCGCGATCTGTCACGGCAAATAGTGGCAAGCGGCCGACAAGGAATATGTCTCCGGCTTCGTTAGTTGCAAAAGCGATTCCGTACATGGATGCATTCTTTGCCATGCACCAAGCGTGAACATCGGCAGCGTTGTCATCGGGTTTGCGAATAACAAAGGCGTTAATGCTCAGCGAATGATCTCCAACGATTAATGCGCAATGAGTTTGTAGTTTCTTTTCCCCTGGCAAACTTACTAAAAACGTGTTGGCATCTTTGCGTTCGTATTCCAGGTCATGCGAATCTAGAAATTCTTCAATCGTGATGCGTGGGTCGATCGCAGCCATTTACGCTTCCAAAGATTTACGTAATTCGCTGATTACTAAGTCATAAATATCTAGGGTTCCACGCGCAGTTACATCCCACCCAAAGTGCGATGCATGTTCAATCGCACCCATAGAAAGCAGTACGCGGCGCTGTGGCTCTTGCAGCAAGCGCGAAATAACTGATGACCACGCGCGTGGATTATGTCCGTCAACTAAAACTCCAGAAATACCATCGGCGACAGCGGTTCGAAGTCCACCAACAGCCGTTGCTACAACCGGTGTTCCACATGCTTGTGCTTCTAGTGCAACCAAACCAAAGCTTTCGCTATAGCTAGGAACAATGACTAGATCTGATGCGCGATACCACTGAGGTAAATCCACTCGTGGAACCGGTGGAGAAAAACGCACGACATCATCAATTGCTAGCCAGGTTGAAAGCTCTTTTAATCGATCTACTTCTTCGGTGTTAGCACCTGATGCCCCGCCCACAATGTTGACGATTAATTTATGTCGCAAATGTGGAGTGTGCTTTACCAATTCACTGGTTGCACGAATCAAAACTTCAGGGCCCTTGTGTGGCTGAATTCGACCAACAAATGAAACAACTAACGCATCTGCTGGTTGGCCAATGTGTGCACGTGCTACACCGCGGCTTTCACCTGGTGTAAATGTGTATAGATCAACACCTGGGCTAACAACATGGACCGTATCTGGGCAGGCATCATAAAGTGAAACCAGGCTGGCACCTTCGGCATCGGTGTTAGCGATCAAAGCATTTGCGGCAGCTACAACTTGTGTTTCACCTTGCACGCGAATCATTGGTTCAGGTGTTTCACCTTCGGCCAGATTTAAATTCTT
>CAYMNN010000122.1:0-2151 GCA_964391815.1 uncultured Candidatus Planktophila sp. | reverse complement strand
GCCGCAGTTGAAAAAGAGTTTGCAAATAGCAAGGTCCCAATCACAATTGTGACCGGTGCGTTGGATGAAAAATTAAATGAGCACGGATACATCGTGCCTGGACTAGGCGATGCTGGCGATCGTCTTTACGGAGTTGTGTAAATGGCATCTACATCACCTGGGTACGGAATTACGATCCGTGTCGAAGGTTCACCTGATGTACAACCTGTAGCACTAGCAACAACAGTTATTACTGCTGCCGGTGCAACAATTACCGCACTTGACGTTGTTGAATCTTTGCTGGAAAGAGTTGTCATTGATATTACTTGTGACACCATCGATGCAAGCCATGCAGATGAAATCACAGCTGCAATTTCGGCTAACCCACAATTAACGGTTCGCAAAGTCAGTGATCGAACTTTCTTGCTTCACCTGGGTGGAAAAATTGAAATTGCTTCAAAGGTTCCGCTAAAAACTCGTGATGATTTGTCCCGTGCATACACACCAGGTGTTGCCCGCATCTGTCAGGCAATTGCAGCTGATCCATCAGATGCTCGTCGCCTGACAATTAAGCGCAATACCGTCGCGGTAGTCACCGATGGTTCAGCGGTATTAGGCCTTGGAAACATTGGCCCTGCAGCCGCCTTGCCGGTGATGGAAGGTAAGGCCGCTTTGTTCAAGCGTTTTGCCGATGTTGATGCCTGGCCGGTCTGTCTTGATACGCAAGATGTTGATGAGATTGTTCGAACAGTTCAGTTAATCGCTCCTGTTTACGGTGGAATCAACTTAGAAGATATTTCAGCACCTCGTTGCTTTGAAGTTGAGCGTCGTTTACGTGAATTGCTGGATATTCCGGTTTTCCATGATGATCAACACGGAACTGCGATTGTTGTTCTGGCCGCATTGCGCAATGCGCTGCGTTTAGTCAAAAAGGATTTGAAAGATACAAAGATTGTTCTCAGTGGAGCCGGTGCTGCTGGTACTGCTATTGCACGTCTGTTAGTTCGCAGCGGTGCGGTAAACATTATTGGTTTTGATAAAGATGGTGTCATCTGTAAGTCCACACCTAATTTGAATGATGAGATGCGTACTTGGTTTATCGATAACTGCAATCCACAAGACTTCCGTGGCAATATCTCTGAAGCCATGAAGGGTGCGGACATCTTTATTGGCGTTAGTGCTCCGAATGTTCTTACTGAATCAGATGTTGCATCAATGGCGCCACAATCAATCATCTTCACACTTGCTAATCCAGATCCAGAAATCGATCCAACTATCTCTCGCAAGTATGCAGCTGTTGTTGCAACTGGACGTAGTGATCAACCAAACCAAATCAATAACGTGTTGGCTTTCCCCGGAATCTTCCGCGGTTTACTAGATGCCAATGCACATAAGATTTCAGATGACATGTTGGTTGCTGCAGCAGAAGCTATTGCAGACTGTGTTTCTGCAGAACAGTTGAACGCTTCTTTTATTGTGCCAAGCGTGTTTGATCCCAATGTAGTAAAGGCTGTGGCTGCGGCGGTTAAGAAGTCAGTGTGATTGAGCTAGCCGCAACATTTGATCAGCAGTTTGCCACCATCGCACCTATTTTCGTCTATTTGCTAGCTGGTGGAATCGTTTTTGCCCAGACCGCCTTTTTGCCCGCATTTTTCCTACCCGGAAGCTCTGTTCTGTTTAGCGCAGGTCTCGTTGCTTCAACCGGCAAAGATGTAAGTATCTTCAATGTGGCTATGGTGATTTTCATGGCCGCTGCCGCTGGTAATCAGGTTGGCTTCGCACTTGGCCGAAAGATCGGCCGACCTTTGCTAGATAAATACAAGGATCCAAGGATTCTCAAAGTTGTAGCTCGCTCTGAAAATTTCTATAAGCGAAATGGTTGGTGGTCAGTTTTTGCTGCACGTTTTATTCCGTGGGTGCGAACTTTTGTTCCAACAATCGCTGGTGCTTCAAAGATGAATTACTACAGCTTCTCATCTGCGAACGTAGTTGGTGCCTTGGTGTGGGGCGTTGGAATCACATTAGCTGGCTACTACACAGCAACATTGCCGTGGGTTGAAACATGGACCTATTCGATTGCCGCTTTCACAATTATTGCTTCAGCTACTTACGCACTCGTTGATTACTTACGCCACCGGCAACAACGCCCGCATACGTCATAACAATTCCTGT
>CAYMNN010000121.1:0-2179 GCA_964391815.1 uncultured Candidatus Planktophila sp. | reverse complement strand
GAAGTTGCAGCCCTTAAGGAAGCAGCTGAAGCGGTTCGTGCAAAGCAAGCAGATGTACAGACACTCTAAGTAATTTTCAAAAGTTAATTAAGGGGAGATTATGAGCAAGATCAAAGTAACAGGAACCGTTGTCGAACTAGATGGCGATGAAATGACACGCATCATGTGGCAGTTCATCAAGGATTCATTGATCCTTCCTTACTTAGATGTGAACCTTGAGTACTACGACTTGGGCATGGAACACCGCGATGCAACAGATGATCAGGTAACCATTGATTCAGCTCGCGCCATCCAGAAGCACGGTGTTGGTATCAAGTGCGCAACCATCACTCCAGATGAGGCACGCGTTGAAGAGTTCGGACTTAAGAAGATGTGGAAGTCTCCTAATGGAACAATCCGCAACATTCTTGGTGGAGTAATTTTCCGTGAGCCAATCATCATTAGCAATGTTCCACGTTTGGTTCCTCATTGGACTAAGCCAATTGTTATCGGCCGTCACGCATTTGGTGATCAGTACCGCGCGACAGACTTTAAGGTTCCAGGTCCAGGAAAGCTAACAATCTCATTTGTTCCTGAAGATGGCTCAGCACCAATTAACACCGAAGTTTTCAACTTTGAATCTTCAGGTGTTGCTATGGCGATGTACAACGTCGATGATTCAATTCGCGACTTTGCCCGTGCATCACTGAACTATGGACTTCTTCGCAAGTTCCCCGTCTACCTTTCAACAAAGAACACAATCCTGAAAGCCTACGATGGTCGCTTCAAGGATATCTTTGAAGAGATTTACCAGGCAGAGTTCAAAACTCAGTTTGATGCAGCTGGCATTTGGTACGAGCACCGCTTGATCGATGACATGGTTGCTATGTCATTGCGCATGGAGGGCGGATATGTCTGGGCATGTAAGAACTATGACGGCGATGTTCAATCAGACACCGTTGCACAGGGTTACGGCTCACTTGGTTTGATGACATCAGTTTTGATGACTCCAGATGGAAAGATCTGCGAATCAGAAGCTGCGCACGGAACAGTGACACGTCACTACCGTGATCACCAAGCAGGTAAAGAGACATCTACAAACCCAATCGCATCTATCTTTGCGTGGACACAGGGTCTGGCACACCGTGCCAAGTTGGATAACAACGCAGAGCTTGCAAAGTTTTGTGTAACCCTTGAGCGCGTATGTATTGAAACGGTTGAACAAGGAAAGATGACAAAGGATTTGTCTCTTCTGATTTCAAAGGATGCGCCATATCAAACAACTCAGCAGTTCTTGAATTCAATTGACGAGAACTTGAAGAAGGCAATGGCCTAAAGAAAGTACTAAAAAACCCGCGGTAGCCAATGGCCACCGCGGGTTTTTTCTTTAATACGAATTAAACGCGCTCACCTGTTGTTGCATTGAACAAGTGAACAGCACCCTTTACGGCATCGACAGTGATTGTGTCGCCTGGCTTTGGAGGATTCTTTGGATCCCAGCGAACAATTACTTGCGCGCCTTCATCAGTTGCATTTGCAAACTTAACGTTGGTATCAGCTGGCTTTCCGTAAACGAAAGCATCTGAACCAAGCTCTTCGACAACTTCAACTAGAACATGGAAGCCCTTAGATGATGGTGTGAAGCCTTCTGGGCGTACACCAACAGTTACAGATGAACCAGCAGATGCAGGAACATCAATTGCTAGGTCTCCAAGCATTGCTTTACCACCGCTTACTGGAGCGATAAGTAGGTTCATTGCAGGTGAACCAATAAAGCCGGCAACGAAAGCGTTTGCTGGGTTGTCATAAAGATTACGAGGAGTATCAACTTGCTGTAGCAAGCCATCCTTCAATACTGCAACGCGATCACCCATAGTCATAGCTTCAACCTGGTCGTGCGTTACATAAACAGTTGTGATTCCTAGACGACGCTGCAAAGCAGCGATCTGTGTACGAGTTGCTACACGCAACTTCGCATCAAGGTTTGATAGTGGTTCGTCCATAAGGAATACCTGAGGTTCGCGAACAATTGCGCGACCCATAGCAACACGTTGACGCTGTCCACCAGAAAGAGCTTTTGGCTTGCGCTCTAGGTATGGCTCGAGGTCAAGCAACTTTGCTGCTTCAAGAACACGACGATCACGTTCTTCCTTTGGAGTTCCTGCGATCTTTAGTGCGAAGCCCATGTTCTCTGCAACTG
>CAYMNN010000120.1:0-2183 GCA_964391815.1 uncultured Candidatus Planktophila sp. | reverse complement strand
TCTGCTTTCTAACTTTGTGAGGTAGCCTTCTCGGATGCTCACAAAGCACCGCGGAGAGTTTTACCTTGTTATGGGAGGGTTGATTTTCTCCTTTAACGGGGTTATCTCGACCATTGTTTTAGACCATATCTCGCCCTTTCGTTTAGCGCAGGTGCGCTCTATTGGTGCTTTCTTTATTCTCTTAGCGATTGCGTTGTTTATTGATCGCGAATCCTTGCGGGCTCCTAAGAAGCTGATCCCCAAGCTGGCGGCCTACGGAATCATTGGTTTTGCTGCGGTACAGGCGGGTTATTTCCTGGGTATCCAGCGCGGGGTTCCGCTCAGTCTGGTTTTGATTATTGAATTCACCGCACCTATTTGGATCGCGTTGTGGATCAAATATGTTCGAAAAATGTATGTCCCGGCATCAATGTGGGGCGCGATCGCTTTGTCTTTGCTTGGGCTAATACTTCTGGCACAAGTCTGGAATGGATTGAGTTTTGATTTGCTCGGACTTTTAGGTGCGCTGCTAAGTGCTTTTGCATTAACGGCGTACTTTTTAATTGGTAAAAGTTTTGGAACCAGCAGATCTGCGATGTCGCTGACTGTGTGGGGACTTGGTATGGCATCACTTGCCTGGAGCTCATCGATGCCGCTGTGGCAGTTTCCTTTTGAAGTTTTCACAATTGATATGGATCTGCAGGGTGTATTTGCTGGCAACACCTTGCCGGGCTGGATGTTGATTCTTTGGGTTATTGTGATGGGAACAATTGTTCCTTACCTATTTGTCATTAGTGGTCTGCGATTGTTATCTGCATCCACATCTAGTGTTATCGGAATGATGGAACCAGTTTTTGCTGGAATCTTTGCCTGGGTTTGGTTACAACAAAGTTGGAATGGTATTCAACTTGTTGGCGCAGTTGTTGTGCTGGTTGGAATTTACATCGCAGATCGCGCACGATCTGTCGCCGATTAAGCTCCGAAGTTATCCTCTGGCGCAGCGTTGTTTGCTTCGCGTTGTTGCGTCCAGTCTTGTCCGCCACCTGGATTTTGTGGCATATCAACAAAGCGCGCGTAGTGCAGTTGAGCTGAAACAGTAATTTTTGCAGTTGGTCCGTTACGGTGCTTTGCAACAATTAAATCTGCTTCACCTGTTCGATTTTGTGAGTCGTACATGTCATCGCGGTGCAACATGATTACAACGTCAGCATCTTGTTCGATAGAACCTGATTCACGAAGATCAGACAACATAGGGCGCTTATCGGTACGTTGTTCTGGTCCACGGTTTAGCTGTGAAATCGCAATAACCGGGATATTGAGCTCTTTAGCCATCAATTTAAGCTGACGAGAGAACTCAGAAACTTCTTGCTGACGGTTTTCTACACGCTTACCTGATGTCATCAACTGCAAGTAGTCAATAACAATAAGTTTTAAGTTGTGACGCTGCTTTAGGCGACGGGCCTTTGCACGAATTTCCATCATGGAAAGGTTAGGAGAGTCATCGATAAACAATGGCGCCTCTGAAATTTCACCCATACGACGTGCAAGACGAGACCATTCATCATCAGATAATGAACCAGAGCGAATATTGTTCAAACCAACGCGTGCTTCGGCAGACAACATACGCATTGTGATTTCACTCTTTGACATTTCAAGTGAAAAGATGACAGAGGTTTGTCCATCATGAATTGATGCGTTACGTGCGATATCCAAACCAAGTGTTGACTTACCCATCGCAGGACGCGCAGCCAAAATAATCATGTTTCCTGGATGCAAACCATGTGTTAATTGATCAAGATCTTTAAATCCTGTCATTACACCTTCAACACCAATTCCCTTTGAAATCGCTTCGATTTCATCAAGTGCTTGTGGCAAAAGCGTTGCTAGTTGCACATAATCTTCTGATGAGCGACGTTCGGTAACTGCATAGACTTCGGCTTGTGCAAGGTCGACCATTTCATCGACTTCACCTTCGGTTGTGTAACCGTATTGAACAATCTTTGTTCCAGCTTCAACTAAGCGGCGCATGATTGCGTGTTCGCGAACAATCTTTGCGTAGTAACCAGCGTTAGCTGCAGTTGGTACTGATGAAATCAATGTATGTAAATAAGGTGCACCACCTGCGCGTGCAATATCACCGCGCTTTGAAAGTTCGGCAGAAACAGTTACGGCATCTGCGGGTTCGCCGCGGCCATACAAATCAA
>CAYMNN010000119.1:0-2213 GCA_964391815.1 uncultured Candidatus Planktophila sp. | reverse complement strand
GCCACAACATTGGGTTTGATCCTTGGCGCACGAATCTTGTCGGCGGTTGTATTCGCACCTTTTGCAGGAGTTTGGGCTGATCGCTTACCGCGCAAAACAGTAATGATTGCAGCCGATCTGTTTCGATCAGCAATTGTTTTTGTAATGGTGTTTATTTCTTCTCCTTCGCTACCTGGTTACCTGTTAGGAATTGCAGTCTTTCTGATGGGTGTTGGTGATGCATTTGGCGCAGCCGCAGCCGGTGCGATCATTCCTAGCCTTGTTCCTGATGAAAAGTTAAATGCAGCAAATGTGGCCCGCAATATCGTCACCAGGAGCGCAACAATTGTTGGCCCCGGAATCGGCGGCGCATCTGTGTTTTTAGTGGGCAGCCGTCTGACATTTATTTTTACCGCGGTTGCCTTTGCTGTCGGAACCTATTTTCTCTATAAAATTAAAGAAGATATAAATGTTGAACAACCTGACCGCGAACACTTCTTCCTTGAACTACGTGAAGGCATTCGCACCGTTCGTGATATTCCTTGGATCGGTGCCATGATCCTTATGGTTTCTTTTCAGCTAATGGTCGTGCTTGCGGCTGAAACTGTTTTGCTTCCTATCGTTTCGCGGCGCGAGTTTGGTACCGATACTGCCTATGTTTTATCGGCGGTTGCATTTTCAGTCGGAAGCATCATTTCAGCCTTGCTTTGTGTGAAGATCAAAGTTAAACACGAAGGCTACGTTTCGATTTTTGTGTGGATGTTTATCGTCATCGCTCCGCTGGCACTGGCCTTTCCAGTTTCTGAAGTTTTTATTGTCATCGCATATCTATTGGCCGGATTTTCTGTCGGCCCATGGGAAGCGTGGTGGTCGGCAGCGGTGCAAAGAGAAGTTCCTCGCCACTTACTTGGTCGAGTATTTTCAATCGATCACATGGGATCGGCTGGCTTAATGCCAGTAGGCATGGCGTTAATTGGTCCGGCAGTTGCCTTATTTGGTGAAAAAGAGTTACTGATTGGTGCATCCATCTTTCATATTTTGTTTAGTTTTGTAATCCTTCGCGTCCCCGGAGTGAAGGACATGAAGATGCCAAAGAAAGAAATCGAACCGGATTATTCTCACGGCGAACAGAAGTAAGCGTAGAAACCCCAGCGTAAAGCTGCTCCAGAATCTAAACTTTAGGCATGACAAGAATCGGTGAAACTAGCGATCTGCTGAAGTGTTCCTTTTGTGGCAAGACTCAAAAGCAGGTTAAGAAACTAATTGCCGGTCCTGGCGTTTATATTTGCGATGAATGTATTGAACTCTGTAATGAAATCATCGTTGAAGAACTCAGTGAGGCGAACTCCCTTGGGTTATCAGAGCTTCCAAAGCCACAAGCAATCTTTGAATTCTTAGATCAATATGTGATCGGACAAGATCGCGCGAAGAAGTCTTTATCAGTTGCCGTCTACAACCATTACAAGCGCGTACAAAGCGGCGACAGTGGTCGCGAGGATGCAATCGAATTAGCTAAGTCAAACATCTTGATGCTCGGACCAACTGGTTGCGGCAAGACACTTATGGCGCAAACTTTGGCTCGCATGCTCAACGTTCCATTTGCAATCGCAGATGCAACTGCATTAACTGAAGCAGGTTACGTTGGTGAAGATGTGGAAAACATCTTGCTCAAACTTTTGCAAGCTGCTGATTACGATGTTAAAAAGGCTGAAACCGGAATCATCTACATCGATGAAATCGATAAGGTTGCGCGCAAGTCTGAAAACCCATCGATTACACGCGATGTTTCAGGTGAAGGTGTTCAGCAAGCATTGCTAAAGATTCTTGAAGGAACTGTTGCATCTGTCCCACCACAAGGTGGACGCAAGCACCCTCACCAAGAGTTCATTCAAATCGATACGACAAATGTTTTGTTCATCGTCGGCGGTGCCTTTGCTGGACTTGAAAAGATTATCGAATCACGCGTTGGTAAATCAGGTGTTGGCTTCAATGCAACTTTGCAGGATGCAGCTGATAAGAACCGTAAAGATATCTTCGCTGATGTAATGCCTGAAGATCTTCTAAAGTTTGGAATGATCCCTGAATTCATTGGTCGTCTACCAGTACTAACAAGCGTTGAAAACCTTGATAAGCCTGCATTGATGCAGATTCTTACCGAGCCAAAGAACGCGCTGGTTAAGCAATACCAACGTCTCTTTAATTTGGACCACGTTGAGCTTGAATTCGATGCCGAA
>CAYMNN010000118.1:0-2270 GCA_964391815.1 uncultured Candidatus Planktophila sp. | reverse complement strand
GTTGAGATTCCTTTGGTTATTTCAAACCGAGAAGAGCTTCGCTCATTAGTGGAATCCCACGGAGTGAAATTTCTATTCCTGCCAATCACCCCAGATACCAAGGCATCACAAGAGGCAGAAGTATTGAAAAAGATCGAAGAGTTGAAGATTGATTTCGTTGTTCTTGCTCGTTACATGCAAATCCTTTCGCCAGAGTTTTGCAACATTATGCCTGGCAAAATTATCAATATTCATCATTCTTTCTTGCCTGGATTTAAGGGAGCTAAGCCTTATCACCAAGCTCATGAACGCGGCGTAAAAATTATTGGTGCATCAGCACACTTTGTAACTAGTGATTTAGATGAAGGTCCAATCATTGAACAAGATGTGGCACATGTTACACATAACGCATCTGCCGAAGATTTAATCGCGATTGGTCGCGATATCGAACGTCGCGTACTAGCAAAAGCTGTGAAGTTATATGCAGATGACAAGATCTTTATTGTTGGAAAAAGAACTGTAGTTTTCTCATAATTTATCTTCTTATTTCACTTCAATATTTTGCGTGTCCCCGGCGGGAGTTGAACCTGCGACCTACCGCTTAGGAGGCGGTTGCTCTATCCACTGAGCTACGGGGACCTATCGTTGTCATAACTTCATGACAATGCCCAATCTTGTCATGAATAAAGTGAACAGGTAGACTTCCAAATCTAACGAAAAGGAAGTTATTCCCTCATGAGAGGCCAACAATGAAGGCGCTAGTTATAGGCGCGGGCGGAGTTGGCAGAGCTATTGTCAATATCGCATCACGTAAATCATTTATTTCATCGATGGTTGTTGCGGATCGAACTCTGTCACGCGCTGAAGATGCAGTTACCCGAGTCAAGGATTCACGATTTTCTGCAGCGGAGGTGAATGCTGCCGAACTGGAGGACATCCGTGCGTTGATTCGCAAGGTAAAGCCTGATGTCGTTGTTAACGCCGTTGATCCACGTTTTGTTATGCCAATTTTCTTGGCCTGCGAAATTGAAAACACAAATTACATCGATATGGCGATGTCACTGTCTAGACCACATCCGCACTATCCAAACTCTGAAACCGGCGTAAAGCTTGGTGATGAACAGTTTGCACGTGACTGGAACTGGGGAGAGCGACAGATTTACGCTCTTGTCGGAATGGGAATCGAACCAGGTATGAGCGATGTCTTTGCACGCTATGCCGAGGATCATTTATTTAGTCGAATCGACTCAATCACTATCTTTGATGGTTCTAATTTAACGGTTGAGGGTTATGACTTTGCACCATCATTTTCAATTTGGACAACTATTGAAGAGTGCCTAAATCCACCATTGGTGTGGGAAGACGGTCGTGGTTGGTATACAACTGAACCATTTAGCGAGATCGAAGTATTTGATTTCCCTGAAGGAATCGGACCAGTTGAGTGTGTCAATGTTGAGCACGAAGAAGTTGTGTTGATTCCACAGAAAGTTGATGCAAAGAAAGTTAACTTTAAGTACGGACTTGGCGCTCAATTCATTACAACCTTGAAAACAATTCATATGTTGGGTATGGATCGCAAAGACCATGTCGATGTACAAGGTATTCAAGTATCACCTCGTGATCTTCTGGCAGCTTCTTTGCCAGATCCTGCAACGCTTGGATCACGCATGAAGGGCAAGACTTGTGCAGGTGCACTTGTTAAGGGCCTTAGCAAAGAAGGCAAGCCTTATGCCTGCTATATGTACAACGTTGTCGATAATGAATGGTCTATGGCTGAATACGGGGATCAAGCAGTTGTTTGGCAAACAGCAGTTAATCCAGTTATCGCAATGGAGTTAATCCATAAGGGTATTTGGAAGCCAGAAGGTGTTGTTGGTCCAGAATGGTTTGACGCTAAGCCGTTCTTAGATCTATTGCCTGCATACGGAACTGAATGGAAGATTCGCGACGAAGATCCATCAGGAATTGAGCTCTAGTTAAGTGGCAAATTCATGGGCACTAGTAACGGGTGCGACGGCAGGTATTGGCGAAAGTTTTTCTCGCTTACTAGCTGCCAATAAGTACAACATCGTTCTAGTAGCCCGTGATTTGCCGCGACTGCAAGAAAGAGCAGCTGCACTTGAAGCTAAGTTTGCAATCTCAACGCATGTGATTCAGGCAGATTTAGCAACCGATGATGGTTGCCTAAAAGTTGAGAAGTACATTGCTGACAATCAGATTGATGTATTAATCAACAACGCTGGCTTTGGAACCAATAAAGCTTTCACGATGTCGACTTTAGAAATTGAGCA
>CAYMNN010000117.1:0-2284 GCA_964391815.1 uncultured Candidatus Planktophila sp. | reverse complement strand
TCTTTGGCACCTGTTGCTAGCTCTACGAAGTTTGCAACTGTCTTTGGTGCATGGTTTGGGAAAAGTTCGATAACAATGTCACCGAGTGATGTGTGAAGGGTCGCTGTTGAAGTCATGGCGGTAGATTACGCTAAAGAACAAGAATTTTTTACGGGTTACAACTCATGCAACGAGCTGGATCTAAAGTCACATTGATCACAGCCCCTAATGCGGTGTATTCACACTTAAAACAACCCAGAATTTCTTGCTTAATTGCATCGGCTGAAAAGTCGCCGCATTCTGAACATTCGACGCCGCGGGTGTAACTGGTGAGCCCCCAACCTGGTGTTTGGCAATCAGGACATGTCACAGCTAACCGCTGAACCAATTTAAGTGCAACCGCCGAAATATTCTTTTGTCTAGATGGTGAACACATCGCACGCAGATCGCTTTCGATAATCGCTTCGCCGTCTGATGAAGAGTCTCGTGCTTTCAGTATTGCTTCTTCCAACTCTTGTAATGTGCGTAAACCTTTTATCGCACCTGTTCCGTGGTGTGGCTTCACAATTAACGCATGGTTTGGGAAATCCGCCTTTTTTAAAAAAGCTCCTAAATCCATTTTTAACGTAGTTGTTGCAAAGGCAACAATGTCATTAGATTTAATTGTTTCGTGTACTTGAATACCTAGTTCATCATCGACAAAAACCATGGTTTCGATATTTGCATTAATAAACCCAAAAATTGGATCTGGACCAACACTTCCTTCTGATGCGATTGCGAAAGGATTACCTGTAGTTTCAATGCCAACCCTTGCTTTTTTTATCGCGGTTTCAAGTGGTGTGCCAACTCTTTCGATTTCTCCAGAAAAAGTTCCGAAAACATCGGTATCAACTACAACCTCTTGTACCTGCATGGCCAAAATGTCATTAAAGTGTTTGGTAACCAACTGTGCTTTGTCATGTTTGGTCGGCATAACAACTAGTCGCGAGTTATATCGACTCTTGATTAGGTTCACTTTTTTGAAAATATCCTAAGAAGAGCGCTAATTGGCTGTTGTGCTTCCATGGGATGGCGAAAGCTTTTATTGGTATTTACGCGGTAACTATTTCGGCGACCAATTCTTTCAATAGTGATGTACCCACCGGTTTCTAGATCTGAAAGTATCGATAGTGCGCTTCGTTCAGTAATACCTACAGCTTCGGCAATTTCTTTTACTTTCGAATCAGGGTTGCGGTTAATGTGCACAAGAATGTGTCCATGATTTGAAAGAAAGGTCCAAGATGCCTGCGTTGCCATGGGTCAATTATACATGAGATTTGACTCATGAATTATTCTTCATGTATTCTTAAGTAATGAGTTCTTGGGACCTAGCCTTTTTAAATCTTTCCTCTGTGGGTGTGCTTGCTTTCGCCTTCGGTTTCCTGGCCGCCCGCGTAAAAAGTGATGTGCGGGTTCCTGAGCAGATCTATCAATTTCTCTCGATTTATCTTTTATTGGGTATCGGACTTAAAGGTGGTCACTCTTTAAAGAGTGTGACACTGGAAGAAATTTTTGCTCCTGCGCTAACAACTGTTATCGCTGGTGCCTTAATCCCTGTGTTTGCTTATCTTTCCCTTAAATTGATTAAAGCTTTGTCGGTAGTAGATAGAGGTTCTATTGCTGCGCATTATGGTTCTACATCCCTAGTTACTTTTTCAGCAGCGCTGTTGTTTTTAGAAAGTAATTCAATCTTTGTTGAAGGTTTTGCACCAGCACTGCTTACCCTTATGGAAATACCTGGTTTGATTGTTGGAATCTATTTGGGTTCTAGAACTCCGGGATCTGAAGTTAAATGGAGTGAAACTTTGAAAGAGGTTTTGCTAGGAAAGACTGTTTTATTGTTGTGTGGTGGTTTATTTATAGGTGCCGTATCAACTAATGAAGGTTATGAAAAAGTTAATCCATTCTTTGGTGGACTACTGAGCGGTTTCTTAGTGTTGTTCTTGCTACATCTTGGTTACTTGGCAGGATTTAATTTTGCCGAAGTTCGAAAGGTTGGAAAACCTTTAATTGTTTTTGGTCTTTTGTTCCCATTAACTATTGGTATTGCTGGTGTTGCAATCGGAGAATTGGTTGGGCTATCAGTTGGTGGTGCAACGGTTTTTGGAGTTTTGTGTGCGAGCGCTTCTTATATTGCAGCACCGGCTGCCGTCCATGTTGCGTTGCCCAAAGCAAATGCAACAGTTGCGTTGATGTCTAGTATTGGTGTTACGTTTCCATTTAACTTAATCATTGGAATTCCGGTGTATTTCAAAGTTGCGGAATT
>CAYMNN010000116.1:0-2319 GCA_964391815.1 uncultured Candidatus Planktophila sp. | reverse complement strand
AGTGTGTTGATTGGGTTGCATTCTTTGGATCGGCTGCAAGTTTTGTTGCTGCAGATCCACAGTGCCATAAACGAACTAAACCTTTTGCTGCATCTAGATCAACAATGTCCACCAAATAATTTTCATCTGACCCAAGTGCTTCGCACATCATCATTGTTACTGCACCTAGAACGTCACGCTCACATGTCGTTACTGTGCCGCGATCTGCCAAGCGACCTAAAGAAGAACAAATACAAGCTCCCATTTCAGTCGGAAACTCTGGCCAGCAGCGAATCGCGATTGCATCAAGTAGTTCGTCTTCACGCCACTTATCCAATGCAACTTCGACGCCATAAACTTTTTTCGCTTCGTCAACATTTACAGATGCAAGTGATGGCTGGGCAGCAAGTGCTCCTGCGTATGCAAGTTCACGGGCTTCTTCTTTAACTTCAGAAATCTTTCCGAAAGCATCATCAATTGTGATCTGGCGAATATCTAAACCAAATAGTGAGCGAATTTGTTGCGCATCATAAACACACGGAGTAAAACCAATTGGAGCTTCACCAACAGCGCCAATCTTCTTTCCCTTCATCCAATCAAAAGCTTTTTGCGCATCGGCTTCTGTGCCAAGTTCGCCAACAATATTTTCTGGAGTTGTTGCAGCCGGTAGTTTTCCTGCGAGCGCATCTTTAATTGCTGTGCGCACCTGTGGCTCATCAGCGTTTCCATGAATATGGCGAATTGATTGCCCAACATTCATTAATGCATGTGCAGCAAGGTTTACTCCGCACATTGAATTCAGTTTCAAACGTTCGCCGACTTCGCCAGGTTCGCGCATCGACCATCCAAGTACAGGTCCTTTAACTTTTCCCAGAAGTTCTACTGCAGGAGATGCATCAGAAAATGAGGCCATAAACAAAATATGTAGATCGGCTTCAGGAAGAGTTACAGCGGCAACATCTTCTACGGTCATAACTAGATCAGCAGGACCCACAACTATGGCGCCTAGCTCGGTAAGCAAAGCGCGAGCAGAATCAAAGTTGGATTGGGCACAGACGAGGTCAAAGGTAGGGCGCGCTAGTGCGACAAGAGCAACGGTGCTCATTTAACCTCCAGTGGTAAGACCTCTTGGCAGAGCGTGCCACTGGATTAAGTGCGAGTCAATGCTGAAATGGCGTTTTTGCGCTTCGTTATAGGACTGTGATGCTGCTTATTTCTGCAGAAGGAAGGCTCTGGTCCGACCATTGACCTGGAAAGAGGGCCAATCTGGGTCCACCGAGAGCATTTTTACGCCTGAATCCGTGGCCACAATGGTGTCTTCGGCCTTCCATCCCTTACCCGTTGGGTTCCAGGCAATGGGCTGATTATTCGCAATCAAGCGTGAACTGGTCTGGTTTGCTGGCCAGTCTCGTGGCAGGAAGCCCGTTGGGCCACCTTGGTGATGCTTGGTCCACTCATCAGCATCAAAACCATTAGCTGGATAGGCCGCAATCGCTGCATTGATTGGATCTGAAAATGGTGCACCGATAACTGTTGCATCGAGCAAAGCTGCTTCAACTTTAAAGATAGATGTGTAATCCGCGACCATCTGATCAGTTACTTCACCGAAAGCAACAATACGAGTAACAGATGCGATTAAACCTTTGCGCTTTGCACAAATTGAAGCTGACACGCGATTGCCGACCACTGCATCCGTTGGAAGTGGATGTCTAAATTTGTGAACCCGGTCTTGGCCCGCTACACCTAAGAATGCAATTTCTAAATTTGCTTGCCACAGGGAATGCGTAATCAATCCTGCGACATCAATTTCGCGGTCTGAACTTTCAACTTGCTTCATCGCATTTCCTAAAGCAACTGCTGCATCTACACAAATTTCTTTAAACCGGTCTAGATCTGAATCAATAAGAGATGCTCGAATCATTTCTACTTCAGTACCCAAATCAATTCGGTCAGCACCTGGTTGATCGCTACCGACTTTTGGCCCCGTTGGAAGAAGTGAGTCACGTCCTTCAGACCATTTAATTGTCTTAACTGTTACTTCACTGGGAAGCTCTTCTGCGATCAAACGTGGGGCTTCAACAACATTGGTTATGGCTGTTGCAGAATCTTGCGTGATAATTAAATCAAGGCAGGCCATATCAATTGTTGTAGGCACATGAGCGCGTCCTGCAATGGCCCAGGCAAGGTTTGGATTGCGTCGCAGAACAAAGCTATCTAAACCTTTTTCTTTCATTAGCTCGCGAAGTGGCTGCAGGCGTTGATTAAATGCGCTCATAAGCCGATGCTACAGGCGTCCAGCTTGATGCACACGCTTTAGGAACTCCTGAGTTTTCGGGTTCT
>CAYMNN010000115.1:0-2350 GCA_964391815.1 uncultured Candidatus Planktophila sp. | reverse complement strand
GTTCTTGTAGACAACGTTGATATCGCAACAGTTGGTGCAGTTCGATATGCGCGAAGCTTAAAGCCTCGTAACTTATCGGCGGTGCACTTTGTCATTGATGATCGTCGCGCAGAAGAGATTCAAAAAGCTTGGGCGGCATCTGATGCACTTGACGATGTAACTCTTGAATTAATTGATTGCCCTGATCGCCGACTTGCTAATGCAGCGCTGGATTATTCAATCCGAATGACTGAAAAACCAGATGTTGAATTAACTCTGCTGCTTCCGCGTCGTGCGTATTCAGGATTCTTAGGTCGCTTATTGCATGATCAAACCGCTGAAGAAATCGCTGCGCCAATTTCGCAGCTTCCACGCGTTGTTGCAACGATTGTTCCTTTTGATGTCGAACGTATTGCTTCTGGAAAAACATCATTTATTCCTGCAGCACCGGTTGCACCAGTTGTAGCACCAAGAACTGTGCAGAAGGTTGTTCCGGTAGATGTTGAACCCGTAAGCCACTATGCAGAAAATGTAACTCCGATTGGCAAGATTGAATGGCGCAAGCGTGCACAGGTTCAAGGCCGAGTTACTTCAATTAAGGCTGCGCCTAGTGGATCTGCACCGGTATTGCAGGTTGAAATTTGGGATGAGACTGGCGGAGTTTCCTTGCAGTTCTTAGGACGTCGCGAAATTGCAGGGCTTGAAGTTGGTTCTCAATTGCGCGCTGAAGGCATGGTTGGTGAGGAAGAAGGATCTATGGTGATTCTTAATCCTTCTTACGAACTTCTTGTATAAAACTCTTAATCAACGCACCACATTCATCGGCAAGTACTCCTGCACGAACTTCGGTTCTAAAAGTGCTGCGTGGATCACGCAATAAATCCCATACTGAGCCGACTGCGCCTGCTTTTTCATCCCAAGCTCCAAATACAACTGTTTGTAAGCGAGATTGTGCAATTGCACCCGCACACATTGCACATGGCTCTAAAGTCACAACAAGTGTGTGCTCGGTTAAATGCCAGTCACCTATTTTTTCTGCGGCACGACGAATTGCAACTATTTCTGCGTGCGCAGTTGGATCTTGATGAAGTTCTCTTTCGTTGTGACCAATTGAAACAATTTCACCACGGCTATTAAAAATCGCCGCGCCAACTGGAATATCACCGCTGGCTATTGCACTACGCGCTGCATCTAAAGCAACCCGCATCATTTCAATATCGTTCACAGATCCAAAAGCTCCGCGAACTCTTCTCCAAAACCAAGTCGTGCTGCAATCGCCTCTAACTGTTCATCAGGGAACAACTCTTCGTCATCACACAACGCAGTTATTTCCATTCCATTCAAACCAAGATCTGCCAAAATCTCTAAGTGTCCGACCGGGCCAGCTTCTTCATCATCTTCTGGAATTGGCAGATCTGCAATCTCCATTAACTCTTCAGCAACTGGATAATCTAGAGCTGCGGTTGCATCACTTAAGAACAAAGAAATGTGTGAACCAAGCACGCGAATCAAAATAAAGAACTCTTCATCAATTGCAATTAATGCGATCGAACCACCATTTGTTTGTTGTGATTTCAGTCTGGTAATTATTTGTGCAATGTCATATGGGTCGGGCAAGGTGGCTAAGGTCCAACGGCCATCTTCATGCCAAGCCGCTACCGCGAAATCCATTTCACTTGTGAGGTCGCGCACGTCGTCACGTATGTCATCGAAGGATTCAATCTCCTCGGTCTCATCAATGAGGCCATCTTCGAATTCGGACATGGGGCCATACTTTCACTCATTTGCGAGGAATAAAACCCCTGTAAGGTATTACCTATGAAAGTACATGTCGCCAATCACCCGCTTATCAATCACAAACTGACGGTTTTGCGCGACGAACGCACCGATTCACCAACCTTCCGACGTCTAGTTGAAGAGCTTGTAACGCTTCTTGCCTACGAAGCTACCCGCGATGTGCGAACACACGAAGTTGAAATAACAACTCCTGTAACAAAGACAAAGGGCCACAAGTTGGCTGAACCTCGTCCAGTTGTTGTGCCAATTCTTCGCGCAGGTTTAGGAATGCTTGAAGGAATGAGCAAATTGGTTCCAACTGCAGAAGTTGGCTTCCTCGGGATGGTTCGAGATGAGAAAACTTTAGAAGCAAGCACGTACGCGAATCGTCTTCCTGAAGATCTTTCAGGTCGCCAAGTTTTCGTTTTAGATCCAATGCTTGCAACAGGTGGAACTTTGATCATGGCTTTTCATTATCTAATTGATCTTGGTGCAACAGACATCACCGCGGTCTGCATTTTGTCAGCACCTGAAGGAATTGCCGCAGTTGAAAAAGAGTTTGCAAATAGCAAGGTCCCAATCACAATTGTGACCG
>CAYMNN010000114.1:0-2384 GCA_964391815.1 uncultured Candidatus Planktophila sp. | reverse complement strand
TGTTTGAAAAGCTAGGCCACGTGATGTTTAAGCGCCGCAAGAGCGCAGTGATTCTGTTTATCGTTGGAATTCTGGTCGCTGGCGGATTCGGTTCAATGGCATTTAGTCGTCTCGATTCGGGTGGATATAGCGATCCAAATAGTGACTCGTACAAGGTTTATAAATACTTAACCGAAGAGTTAAAGCTTTCAGACCCAGCAGTTGTGATCATTGTTGACTCAGGATCAACTGATGTCACTGATCCCGTTGTTGCACAAAAAGGTATTGCTTTAGAAAAGAAAATCGCGCAAGAAACCGGCGTTACAAAAACTCTTTCGTACTGGACTAGTGGTGGCGAAGCTACGCTGAAATCAAGTGACGGTAAGGCTGCCTACATCTTGGTATATGGCGAAGGTGAAGCCTTTACGCCAGAGAGTCAAAAACTCGGCAAAGTAATGCAAGAAAAATATGACGGCTCCTACGAAGGATTAACTCTGTATGCCGGTGGCGTTGGAGTTGTCGGCCACGCAATTACTAAAAAGATTTCCGATGATCTAAAAATTGCTGAACTTATTTCGATCCCATTGACCTTTATCTTGCTTGTCCTAGTCTTTGGAGCTCTAGCAGCCTCTGCAATGCCACTAATTGTTGGTGTCGCAGCGATTTTGGGTGCTTTCTTTATTCTCTATTTGTTCACTTTGTTCACAACCGTAAGCATCTACGCGCTTAACCTAACGACCGGTATGGGTCTTGGCCTAGGAATCGATTACGCGCTGTTAATGGTTAACCGATTCCGCGAAGAATTACATCGAGGAAAAAGTGTTGAAGATTCGATTGCCACAACAATGGCTACTGCTGGAAAGACCGTCTTTTATTCAGGAATGACAGTATTGGTAACTTTGTTATCCCTTACTTTCTTCCCACTTCCTTTCTTGCAGTCATTTGGTTATGCAGGTGTATCAGTAGTTGCACTTGCGGTAATCGGTGCGCTATTTGGATTGCCTCCAATCATGGCGATGCTGGGCGATCGCATCGATAAGGGAGTGGTTCGTAAGTCTGCAATTACTCCGAAAGAAGATGGTCGTTGGGCAAAAACTGCACGTTTGGTGATGAAGCGTCCAGTAAGTGCGGTTGTTTTGTCTATGGTGATCCTTGGAATCATGGCAGCGCCAATTACAAACATTAAATTCTCACAAGGTGATTCGCGAATGTTGCCAGCAGATAACAAGGCAGCTGTTGCGACAGCGTTACAAGCCGAGCGTTTTCCAGGACAAACTGGAACCCCGATTGAAATCATTGTTCGAGATGGTGCAAACAAGCTCGATGAGATTAATGTCTACGCTGCAAAGGTTGGGCAAGTTCCAGGAATTGTTGGCGTTCTACCGCCTCAAACTATTGGTAACGACGTCCGTGTGATTGCCTACCAAGAGATGTTGCCGCGTACTCCTGAATCGCAAGAGCTAATTCATAATGTTCGAAATGTGGATTCACCGGATGGAACTTTGGTCGGTGGTGTTGCTGCTGATTACACAGATTCCCAAGATGGAATTTCACGCACTTTGCCGTGGGCACTTGCTTGGATTGTTCTAAGTGTTCTTGTCTTAATCTTTGTTTTCACAGGATCAATCATTCTTCCTATCAAGGCGGTGATTCTGAATTTCCTTTCACTGGGTGCAACTATGGGAGCGCTCACGTGGATCTTTGTTGATGGAAACATGCAATGGCTGGTCGGTTCATTTACCGTGACCGGAACACTTGATACATCGATTGTGATCTTGATTGCCGTCGTGGTGTTTGGTCTTTCAATGGACTACGAATTGTTCTTGCTCTCTCGCATTCGCGAAGAACACCTTGCAGGTAAATCAAATGTCGAATCAGTAGCAGTTGGCCTGCAGCGATCTGCTCGAATTATTACTGCAGCCGCAGTCTTGTTAGCAGTGGTCTTCGGTGCCTTCGTTACTAGTGGTGTCACATCAATTAAGACAATGGGCTTTGGTGTTGCACTAGCGGTTATGTTGGATGCAACCATTGTTCGTGGCCTTTTGGTTCCAGCATTGATGCGTCTATTTGGTGAAAACAACTGGTGGGCACCTAAGTGGATGCAGCGATTTACCTTGCGCCACTAATCTCGCGTACCCTTAGACCATGGATTTAATCGCTTCCCTGCAATGTGCAGATCAGCCTGGCATCGTTCATGCGATGACTTCTGCTGTGCTTAACTGTGGCGGAAACATTATTGAGAACCAACAGTTCACCGATCCGACCACTAATCAATTTGTTATGCGCACTCGCTTTGAAACCTCACAAGGAATCGAAGGTGCGCAGAAGAGTTTGAATGAGGGTCTTTCAAAATTCAGCCCTTCTTTGCATATTCGCCCAACTGCACAAAAGCCTCGCGCCCTAGT
>CAYMNN010000113.1:0-2403 GCA_964391815.1 uncultured Candidatus Planktophila sp. | reverse complement strand
CCGCCTGGTTGATCCTCAACGCCAATCTTTCGAAGAAGTGGCATTAAATCTGGAATCTGCGCAGATGCAGGAAGCTCTTTTGTTTCAAGGTTATTTGAGCCTTCTTCAAAGACAGCAAAGTGCTTAGATAACAAGTAGGCAGACAAGCCACCAGCCAAAGCGTTGAGCATGATTGTTGAAATAACTTCATTCACGCCACGCTTAACTTTCAGGTATGCCGCAATTGCCGCCCATAAACCACCAAAAGTCATAGCAATAATGAAAACTACAGCTACGTGCAAAATTGGTGGAAGCACAAACATGGCACCGATGTAGCAACTAAACAGTGCACCCAAGCGCAACTGTCCTTCTACACCAATATTAAAAAGACCCGCTCTAAAAGTTACTGCGATTGCAATTGCTGCAATGTAGTAAGGGGTGGCGGTGTTAACAATCTCCATCAAGGATCCGGCTTCAGTACCGTAATCCCACATGGCTTTGAAAGCTTCTACTGGAGATTTCTTACTAGCAATAACGGCAAGGCTAGAAATCAAAATTGAAAAGATTGCCGCAGCAAGTGGTGCTGCAATTGCTAAGCCAATCTTGCTTGGTGTGAACTTTCTAGTAAATGAATTACTCATGCCGCACCTGTCATCGCAGAACCTAATTGTTCAGGAGTAGTTTTTGCTGGATCTAGTTCGGCGGTGATGGTTCCGCGCAACATGACAAGCAAGCGATCTGACATTCCAATCAACTCTTCGAGGTCAGCAGAAATTAGGACGACCGCCATTCCTTTTTCACGAGCTTTACGCAGAACATCCCAAATAGCTGCTTGAGCACCCACATCAACACCGCGGGTTGGATGAGATGCAACTAGTAACGCCGGTGCTTTGCTCATTTCACGGCCAACGATGAACTTCTGCTGATTACCACCAGAAAGAGCTGCAGCCAAAGTATCTGGACCAGGTGCGCGCACATCAAACTCTTGCATGATTGTGCGAGTACTTTCGATCGTTGCTTTCTTATCAATGACAAAACCGCGCATCACTGGCTTGCCGCGTTGATGTCCTAAAATTCTGTTTTCCCACAATGGCGATGTCATCATTAATGATTGACGTTGACGATCTTCAGGAATCAAGCCGATACCTAAATCATGGCGATGGGCCACGCTTAATGCATCAATTGAGCTGCCCTGAAATTCAATCGATCCGGTGTATTCACGCAGACCCATGATCGCTTCAACCAGTTCTGCTTGACCGTTTCCTTCAACACCAGCAATTCCAACAACTTCACCGGCATGCAAGTTAAAGCTGATGTTGGAAATCAAATCGCGGCTACCAGCTGCTGGAACAGAAACACTCTTTAGTGCCAAAGTGATTTCCTCGCGACGCGTATGTCCCAGAGTTGAAGGCTTTGGAAGTTCGCTGCCGACCATGAGTTCGGCCAACTGGCGCGCAGTAACATCTTTTGACTTAACTTGGGCAACTGTTGAACCTTGTCGGACAACTGTTACATCATCGGCAACGCGCAAAACTTCATCTAGCTTGTGCGAGATAAAGATAACCGCCATACCCTGGGCACGAAGGCCTTCGAGAGCTTTAAACAGATCATCTACTTCCTGTGGAACCAAGACCGCAGTTGGTTCATCAAAAATCAAAATGTTTGCACCGCGGAAAAGAACTTTCAAAATTTCTACGCGTTGACGCTGGCCCACCCCGAGCTCTTCAACCAATACATCTGGATTTATCTCTAAACCATACTGTGCTGCCATTTCCACAATCTTCTTGCGAGCAGCTGCAAAATCAATGGTTGCCCCATGCTTTGGTTCTGAACCTAAAATAATGTTTTCAAGGACCGTGAAGTTATCGGCCAGCATGAAGTGCTGATGAACCATTCCGATACCCGCATCAATTGCATCATTGGGGGTTTTGAAGTTAACTTCTTTGCCTTTTACTAAAATCTCGCCGCTATCAGGGCGTTGCATTCCGTACAAAATCTTCATGACAGTTGATTTGCCAGCACCATTTTCACCGATGAGGGCGTGGACCGTGCCGGTTTCGACCTTCAGTGAAACATCTTTATTAGCAATTACGCCAGGAAAGCGCTTACTGATGTGCCGCAGTTCTACTGCTACTGACACTGTCAATCTCCTTTGACTGTCGCGGTGCGAAAAACATTTGGCCCAACAAGGAGATTTAACTCCATTGTTGGGCCAAATGCCACTTTCTATCTAATCAATTTCCACAAGAATAATCACATGAAGTGATTATGGCTTTGTTGGAACCTTGATTCGTCCTGACTTGATTCCAGCAGCAGCTCTATCGATCTGTGCCTTGTAGCGGTTGATGTATCCGCCTGAGTATGAAACGCCAACACCGTTAAGTGATAGGTCGTATACACGGCCGTAGATACCTGACTCATCAA
>CAYMNN010000112.1:0-2410 GCA_964391815.1 uncultured Candidatus Planktophila sp. | reverse complement strand
AGAAGTTGATGAACACCATCATCACAAAGATGTGTACGAGCATTCAATTACAGTGCTAGAACAAGCGATCGCTTTAGAACAACGCTTAGGTGGACCTAACCTTGTAATTCGTATCGCCGCGCTTTTGCACGATATTGGTAAGCCAAAAACAAGAGCATTTATCGAAGGCGGCGGTGTCTCTTTCCACCATCACGAAGTTGTAGGTGCACGCCTGGCAAAAAAGCGTCTACAAGCTTTGCGCTTTGATAACGAAACCATCGAAGCTGTCGAACTATTAACAATGCTCCACCTTCGTTTCCATGGCTATGGCGAAGGAGAATGGACTGATTCCGCCGTGCGCCGCTATGTTCGAGACGCAGGTGATTTCCTTACACATTTACATGTTTTAACGCGCGCAGACTGCACCACAAGAAATAAAACCAAGGCTGCTCGTTTATCTGCAACTTACGATTCACTAGAAGCTCGAATTGATTTGTTAATGGAACAAGAAGAGTTATCAAAGATTCGTCCAGATTTAGATGGCGAACAAGTCATGCAGATTTTAAAGTTAAAGCCTTCTCGTGAAGTTGGGCAAGCAATGGATTTCTTAATGGAGCTGCGACTTGAACAAGGACCAATTGGTGAAGAAGCTGCAACGAAAGCACTTCTTCAGTGGTGGGCTAGTAAGTAGCTTTAAATTTACTTGGTCGCAAAACTACGACCGCAACTAGTAAGTAAGCAGCCATTACAAACAACGGAACTAGCGCAGTTACGCCAGAAGTTGGTAACAACAAAGCTGCGATCAAACCACCGCTAACGATTGCGCTATTTACTACTACGTCATAAACGGCGAAAACACGGCCGCGGTAATAGTCATCAATCTTTGATTGCACTAGAGCATCATTTGTAACTTTAATGTTCTGACCACAAAAAGCGGTTAAGAATGCTGTAACAGCTAATGCAACTTCGGTCTGCGAAATTGCTAGAAAAATTGGCGAAAATGCGCTGGCAAACATTGCAAACTTAATCCAGCGATGACGACCAAAACGTGCAACACCGTAAGGGGCTAAAAATGCGCCTAAGAAAACACCAATCCCGGCAATAGTCAGAGCGATACCAAAGCCCTGCAAACCATCTTCTGGGCGCGATGGATCATTAAATGTATTGCGCTCTAATAACAATGCAGTCAACGTTAAAGCTGTTAATCCACCACGGTGTACCGCCGTTGCGGCAATACCGCGAGCGGTATCAATGTTTTTGCGTAAGAAATCAATTCCTTCGCGCATATCGGTAAAGCCTTGTCTAAATGAAGCCGCAGCTTTTTCATGGGCCATAGGTCCGATTTCATACTTATTTAATCGCCCCGAAAGAAGTGCTGCAGTCAGATAACCAGCCGAAGCCAACAAAATAAGTAAAGAATCTGCTTGATCAGCAAGGGCTGCGCCATCAACAAGTGCGCGAACTCCAACACCGATTCCGCCACCAATAACCACCAACACCGAACCGCCAGTTACTGCAACAGCATTTGCGGTGATCAATGACTTGGAATCAATTAACAAAGGTAAACCGGCAGACAATGCAGCAAGAATTAAACGATTGATTCCAAAAGCAATAAGTACAACAACAGTTAAGGCAACACCGGTTGCGCCACTAAAAACAAAAGCTGCTACAACTAATAAATTTGCACTGCGAGCAAGGTTTGCAAAAAATAAAGCGCGCTGTCGTGAAACACGATCCAAAATTGTTCCAACAAATGGCCCAACTATTGAATACGGCAAAAGAACAACGGCAAAACCAATTGCTGCACTTAAGGCATTTGCCTGGCGTTCTGGAGAAAATAAAACAAAGGAGGCAAGTGCGCTTTGAAAGACACCATCGGTCATCTGCCCCGTCCATCGGACAGCCAAGAGTCTGGAAAGCCGGGGATGTCGAATCAACCCAACGAAACTCATAAGAAAGAGCGTATCTCTGAATTTGGGATTATTCTTCTCCTTAATGAAATCGCAGCGATCATTCATCGATTATTCACTCGACAAGCGAGCTACCTTGATAGCCCTGTTTCGTGGAACCGTTGATGCCTGCGACGCTGATCCTTATTTGATGCGCGCTGCAAAATGGCATGGCGACGCAGTTAATCGCAACTGCCCAGTGTGCAAAAAGGAAGAACTTGTTGAACTTCGGTACACCTTTGGCGAACAACTAGGCCAATACTCAGGGCGCATTAAGACTCCCCGCGAATTAGTTGAGATGGAACGCGAGTTCGGAGAGTTCACTGTCTACATCGTGGAGGTCTGCAAGAACTGTTCATGGAATCACCTATGTGCCTCATACATCTTGGGCGACGGAATTGAACGAAAAGCCCCGCGTAAAGTGCGGACCTTGGAGGATGAGGATTACGCCAAGGGATAGCATTGCCAAATGGCCCGTAAAT
>CAYMNN010000111.1:0-2413 GCA_964391815.1 uncultured Candidatus Planktophila sp. | reverse complement strand
AAAGCCAAGGGCTGAGATGCTCTTGCGCACTGGCTGTTACCTCTCTTTGAGTCTGACCATCAACAAATGAAATTGTTAGTTTGATTCGGCCATTAGCCGTTAGGCATGGAGAATGTGAACAATCCATCTGGATTCGAAGGGTTGCGATTTCACTAGAGCTTAAATTCCATTGCCTTGCTAGTAATTGAGTTGCACTGCTCGATAGATTCCGCGCGGCGCCATCATTTTCGCTAATTACATAAACTCTAAGTACTTCCCGTGCCATTGACCGAGCGATAACTTCATTGCCGCTGATGGATGAAAAGCTATTGAGATATATGAATATTGGAATAAATAGTGGGATTGCTAATGCAACGAATTCAACAATTGCTCCCCCATCTTCACGGCAAAGATGCCTCGAGATTTTTTGCCGCAAGGAAGGTGCCTCGCTTTTTGATTGGGGCAATCCCGCACTTTTTGATTGGGGCAATCCCGCACTTTTTGATTGGGGTAGTCCCTCACTTTTTGATTGGGGTAGTCCCTCACTCATTGGTTTACTCAGCTGCTTACTCATTAATGGGTTCGATCACAGAAATGCCAACTACGTTAGTTTTGGGAATTCCGCCGAACAACTCAATGAGTCCTGGAACCAGTTGCAAAACGCTGTGCGAGCGATGCGTAATCAGGACATGGACCTTTTCAATGCCTCCACCAATCTCCATAACCTCATCGTCGGCATGAAACTGTTGAGATATTGCACGGTTAGCAGCTTCACCTTGAGCCATTGCCAAATCTGCATTGCGCAAATTTGTTGCTGAAATTATTTGTGCGCCGATGAGAAACAGAATGAGCAAAGGTATAAGAACCAATGCACTTTCTACGTTTCCATCTTCGCGCTCCAAATGGGCTCGCATGCGCGGAAGCACTTAACGAATGCCGTTCATCGAATCGAGGGAATTCTTCAAAATAGCGGTCAAGCGTGGAGCTGCAATTGTCCAAATCGCAGTAACGAGTCCAGTTGTCATTAAAACAACAAGCACCCACCCTGGTACATCTCCGCGATCATCTTTTAGCCGTGCAAAAAAGTTTTGCTGGATTGTTGTGAGTTTCTGACGAAAGGTTAACTCGGCGACAAAAGCTCGTTCTAAGAATTTGTTCATTTTTTCCTCTTTCGGTTTTGTGGATGGAGACGGATCTAGTTGATTGCAGATGTATGTGATGAAGAACTTGATAGATATTTTCTTTCTTAAGGAAAGAGGACCACTAATGGTTCATATTCCTGTGGATACTTCATATTCATGTCTTGCGATATGGGAACAATCATTTCCACTGACAAAGACATTTTGGGTGACGGGAAAATCGAGTAAGTGCACCCGGAGCGGGAGATAAGTAGTTAAAGGTCAACTGTGACCCAATGAATTCGCTTAATCCCGTATCGATAAGCTGAAGAACTGCCTGAGTGGCAACACCAGCAACTTGATAACCGACCGATATCGGAAGCTCATCACAATGTGAGTTAACAGGTTCTAAATCTTCTATTCCGTAACGCTCACCAATTCCCATTTCAATACAACTTTTGCAGGGTGATTGAGCTGGTACCACCAGTGGCCCACATAAAGCTGCGCCTCCAACAATCTGACCAACAAAGAAATGATCCATGTCATCTCGCATGAGTTGTTCAATAAGTTCAGCAGGATATTGACCCACAACAATTCGTAGATTTCGTTCAGGAATTGGGGCATCGATGCTTCCCTTTACGTTTTTTGAAGGTGTTGGGAAAAGCGACCATTCACGGGCCAACTCCTCCATTCGAGCCACATAATTCAAGCCATAGTCAGTGGTTCTTAGAATCCCTGTGCCTAAATCCAAGTCACCTATAGAGGATTGTGTGCGTCGTGAAGTGATTGAAAATCGCGTGTTAGTGACTCCACTGGCTAATAATCCGTTATAGATGATAGTTGCAACACGATTGCTTCCATAAATTTCAACACCAAAACTTTGTCGTGCCGATAAAAGTTCTACGCCACCGTCAATGACACCTTTGACCCACGTCGTTTGACTGAGCTCAGAAACCATACGCTGCTGAAGTTGTCGGTAGGACGCATCGTTACTTTGATCTTCTGTATGCGCCGCTCTTTGTGCAATATGTGATTGAAAACGGTTGTGCAATTTTACTTTTGATTTATTGATGTCAACTAACTGAGCATTGAGTAGTTCGAGAATAACTTTTTCAACTACTTCGATAGGCGCATTTACTTCATCACTAATTTGATGCGCACTATGTTCACCATCGAACTTTGCAATAATCGCACGAGCACCCGGATGATGAATCGTGACTGCGCGATGCGCTGTTGCAATTATCAGAGACTTTTCTATTTCAGCGATCGGAACACTTATCTGCACTCCGGTTTTCAAGCGCGGCTTTGCTTCGGAA
>CAYMNN010000110.1:0-2489 GCA_964391815.1 uncultured Candidatus Planktophila sp. | reverse complement strand
AAGCGTCCACGTCCTAACTCAAGCCAACGTCGCCGTCGCCCTCGTTAAAACTTCCTTTAGTTGATAGGTTTCGCGTTATGACAAACGCGAATCCATTTGCCCAAAGAAGCACCCTTGAATATGAGCTGCCTCCATTTGCTCAGATTAAAGAGGAGCATTATCTGCCCGCTTTTTATGAAGGTTGCAAAGAGCATCTAGCCGAAGTTCAGGCGATCTTAGATACTCCGGGTGCGGCAACTTTTGAGAACACAATTGTTGCTCTAGAAAAAAGCGGTCAGTACTTAGGTCGCATGATGCGCGTTTTCTATAACAAGTCATCAAGTGATACCAACGATGCGCTAGATGCTATTGAAGAAGAGATTGCGCCAAAGCTTGCTGCACACCAAGATGCAATTAGTTTGAATCCAGTGCTCTTTAAGCGAATCAAAGATCTTTATGATGCTCGCGAATCTTTAGGGCTAAATACTGAAGATGCATGGTTGCTTGAGCGTTATTACAAAGACTTGCTGCATAAAGGTGCACACCTGACTGAAGCGCAACGCGAACGTTTAAAGGAGCTCAACGAAGAGCTTTCATCACTTCAAACTCAGTTCGCAAAGAATGTTTTAGCAGATACCAATGATTTGGCTGTTCTTGTTGAATCTGTCGAAGAACTAGATGGATTAAGCGAGAATCAGATTGCTGCCGCAGCCGCTGCTGCAAAAGATCGCGGACATGACGGCAAATGGCTTATCGGAATGGTGAACTTCACTGGCAACCCAGTGCTGGATTCACTGACTAATCGTGAACTGCGCAAGAAGATTATGGAAGCGTCATTGCTCAAAGCAAACCGCGCAAATGATAATGACAACAAGCCAGTTTTGCTCAAGATGGTAAAGCTGCGTGCAGAGCGAGCACGATTATTCGGCAATGAAACTCATGCAGAGCATGTGATTGCAGTTCAAACCGCTGAACATCCAGACAATGTTCACGCCATGTTGCGCAAGATTGCACCAGCTGCGGTACGTAATGCACAAGCCGAAGCAGAGGACCTCAAGAAGTCAGCAGGCATGGCTATCGAAAGTTGGGACTGGGGCTTCTATACGGAAAAAGTTCGTGTAGAAAAGTACAACATCGATACAACCAAGATGCGTCCTTACTTTGAACTAGAACGAGTTCTACATGATGGCGTTTTCTTTGCGGCAAACAAGTTGTTTGGCGTTAGCTTTAAAGAGCGTCCAGATCTTGTTACCTACCATCCAGAAGCACGTGCTTTTGAAGTAAACAACGAGGATGGCTCAAAGGTTGGTTTATACATCGCTGATTTCTACACCCGTGATTCAAAGCGTGGTGGAGCTTGGATGAACAGCCTTGTAAATCAAAACTTCCTCTTTGATCAATTGCCAGTTGTCGTAAACAACTTAAATATTCCAAAGCCTCCTGCAGGCAAGCCAACTCTGCTTACCTTTGCAGAAACAACAACTTTGTTCCATGAATTTGGGCACGCGATTCACGGTTTCTTATCGCAAGTGAAGTATCCACGTGTATCTGGAACAAGTGTTCAGCGTGACTTTGTGGAATTTCCTTCACAGGTCAATGAGATGTGGATTTTGTGGCCAGAAGTGGTTGAAAACTACGCCCGCCACTATGAAACCGGCGAGAAGTTGCCACAGGAGTGGATCGATAGTCTTGATGCTGCAAGCACTTTCAATGAAGGTCACGCAACTACTAGTTATTTAGCCGCTGCGATTCTTGATCTTGCCTGGCACTCATTGACTGTTGAAGAAGCTGCAAAGGTCACCGATGTTGTTGCTTTCGAATCTCAAGCAATTAAAGATTATGGTCTTGATTTTCCACCTGTTCCAACTCGTTACCGCTCTACTTACTTCAGTCATATCTTTGCTGGTGGTTACTCATCAGGGTATTACGGATATATCTGGTCTGAAGTTTTGGATGCAGATACCGTTGATTGGTTCAAAGAAAATGGTGGCCTAAAACGTGAAAACGGTGAACACTTCAAGAACACACTTCTTGGACGCGGAGGATCAATTGATTCGATGCAGATGTTCCGCAATTTCCGTGGGCGTGATTCAAAAATCGAACCACTGTTAAAGCGTAGAGGTTTGCTCTAACAATTAACTTCGAAGGAAGTTACAAAGCAGGTGGCTAGCCAGCAGATCCAGATCCTGATGGACCAGCTTTGCGTTGCACTTGTGGTGCACCGCCACTGCGTTGTCCGCCACGAATCTTTGATCCACCTTCAGAATGGTTTTGAGTTCCCGGTGCACTTGGCTTATTTTTCTTAGCTTCAAGGGCAGCAAGCATTCTTGCTTTCATGTCATCATTCTTATCGGCCATGATCAAATCCTACTGCTAAGAGCTTGATTCCTTGTATTCGCGTAAACGCTCAAGAACTTCTGATTCGCGATAACGACGATGGCCACCTAATGTGCGGATGGCAGTTAACTTTCCGGCCTTTGCCCAGCGGGTAACTGTTTTTGGATTAACGT
>CAYMNN010000109.1:0-2500 GCA_964391815.1 uncultured Candidatus Planktophila sp. | reverse complement strand
AACCCTCAACAAGCGGAGGCGGTTACCCACGCAGGTGGGCCACTTTTGGTTGTCGCAGGTGCTGGCTCTGGAAAGACGCGAGTCTTAACGCGCCGAATCGCATATTTGATGTCGCGCAGAAATATTGCTCCTTACCAAATCCTTGCCATTACTTTTACCAACAAAGCTGCTGGAGAAATGAAAGAACGTGTGGCCGAACTTGTCGGTCCTATTGCAAAGTCCATGTGGGTTTCAACTTTTCACTCAGCCTGTGTTCGCATTCTGCGCCAAGAAGCAACTCGTCTGGGTTACAGCAATTCTTTTAGTATCTACGATTCCGCTGATTCGCAGCGGCTGATAACAATTGTGGCAAAAGAGTTAAACCTTGATCCCAAGCGATATCCAGCTCGCCAATTCCAGTCCATGATTTCTAATGCAAAAAATGAGTTATTGGGTCCGCAGGATTATCTCAATGCCACCACTAACCAATTTGAGCAAGTTGTGGCTGATGTTTATGCCGTCTATCAACAACGATTGATGCGCGCTAACGCAATGGATTTTGATGATTTGATTTTAAAAACAGTTGAAGTTTTGCAACGTTTCCCAGAAGCCAAGGCTCGCTTTAGATCACGCTTTCGCCATGTTTTAGTTGATGAATATCAAGATACAAATCATGCCCAGTACATCCTTGTGAAAGAGTTAGTTGGCACCGACCTTGAAGGCCAGCCTCCAGCAGAGCTATGTGTCGTAGGAGATGCAGATCAATCTATTTACGGATTCCGTGGCGCGACAATTCGCAATATTTTGCAGTTTGAACTTGATTATCCAAATGCCCGCACCGTGTTACTAGAACAAAACTATCGGTCAACTCAAAACATTTTGAATGCAGCTAATGCGGTAATCACTTGCAATGAGAGCCGTAAAGAAAAGAATTTGTGGTCAGATGCAGGTTCTGGAACTCCGCTGGTTGGTTATGTCGCTGAAAGCGAACATGATGAAGCGAACTTTATTGCCGATGAAATTAGATCACTTCAGCGAGAAGGTGTTTCAACTCCGGGAGATACCGCGATTTTTTACCGTACCAACGCTCAATCTCGTGTTTTTGAAGAAGTCTTTATGCGCAGCGCCTTACCTTATAAAGTTGTGGGTGGCCTTCGCTTCTACGAACGCCGAGAAGTTAAAGATCTTTTGGCCTACTTGCGCGTCTTGGCCAACATGGAAGATGAAATCTCGCTTCGCCGAATCATTAATGTTCCAAAACGCGGCATAGGCGATACATCTTTGGATTACGTGGATTTATTTGCCAGAGAAAATAACATTTCATTTTGGCAAGGTTTGCTCCGTTGTCAGGAAATTGGATCCGTTCCTGCCCGTGCAGCACAGGCCATAAATGAGTTCACGTCGATGATTAGCGCGTTAAGTGTGCTGGTCGAAGCTAAGACCAAGCCATCTGTAATTGTCGAAGCAGCGTTGGAACAATCAGGTTTGCTCAAAGAACTAATCGATAGCACCGACCCGCAAGATGAAGTTCGCGTTGAAAACTTAAAAGAACTTGTTGCCGTTTCCATGGAATACGAAGAAAGACCATTTGAGGAACTTGGCGAGGATGAGGAAATTTCACTTGCTGGCTTCTTAGAAAAGGTTTCATTAGTTGCAGATGCTGATGAAATTCCAGAAGGAGAAGATCATGGTGGCGTCGTAACCATGATGACTTTGCACACTGCTAAGGGTCTGGAATTTCCAACAGTTTTCTTAACGGGTATGGAAGATGGAATTTTCCCGCACTCCAGAACCCTGGGCGAAAAAGATGAAATCGAAGAAGAACGTCGACTTGCATACGTTGGCTTAACTCGTGCGCGCCAACGTCTTTATATTTCCCGTGCCGAATACAGATCTACCTGGGGTGCACCAAATTACAACCCACCATCACGTTTCCTGGATGAAATTCCAGAAGAGGTAATTGAATGGCGAAATCAATCACGCACATCTGTTTCTCCGTCATTGATTAAGAAAACAAGAACTGCTGCTGCACCTGCGCCACGAGCGACCGGAAAAAAGAGCGTTGCAATGGAGCTTGCTGTCGGTGAGCGTGTGTCACATGACACATTTGGTTTGGGCACCGTAGTGTCAGTGGCGGGGGCAGGCGATAAGGCGGAAGCGACAATTAACTTCGGCCAATACGGCGAGAAGCGCTTGCTGCTGCGTTATGCACCCGTTGAGAAGCTCTAGGATTACCCTCATTAACGCATCAGAACTGAACTGATTGGAAGCCCAGTGGATCTCTTTGAATACCAAGCCCGCGACATCTTTGAAAAGCATGGCGTACCCGTACTAGCTGCAAGCGTTGCAACAACTGCTGATGAGGCAGAAAAAGCCGCAGCAACTATTGGCGGAAAGGTTGTCGTTAAGGCACAGGTCAAAGTTGGCGGACGCGGAAAGGCTGGCGGAGTAAAGCTTGCTGAAAACCCACAAGATGCTCGCGAAAAAGCTGGCGCAATTCTTGGAATGGATATCAAGGGTC
>CAYMNN010000108.1:0-2527 GCA_964391815.1 uncultured Candidatus Planktophila sp. | reverse complement strand
GATGGAACTAATCCATTGACCAGAATAAAAACTGAATCAAGATTGATTGATAAGACTCTGCGCCATTCTTCATCTGTGGTTCGCAAAGTCTTTGACATTTTTTCACTCATTACGCCATGAGCCAGAATCAGCACATCGGGTGCTGAATGCTCTGCCGCAATCTGAGTTGCAGCGGCACGGGTTGCAGCTAGATCTTCAAGATCAACGGCATAGGTTGAAATATGGCGATCTGGAAATAGATTCTGCAGAGATTGCTGAGCACTAGTTAGTCGGCCCTGATCCTTGGCCACCATCACAAGGTCGTATCCCTTGGCAGCTAGACCCTTGGCATTTTCAAAGCCCAGGCCTCTGCTGGCCCCTGTAATAATCGCAATTGGCATGGGTTAAGGGTGTACCAAATGCCACCTCTTTGCAGGGCGAAATGGATGTGGCCAATCTCGCCCAATCAGGCGGTAATCGAGTTTAATCATGCGGGCTAAGGCCGATAGGCTAGGCCGCGTAACCAATGCAGAAGGAGTTTGCCAGTGTCGGCACAGGATTTTGGTGCAAATGATTGGCTCGTCGATGAGATGTACGAGCAATATCTACAGGATCCTTCTTCCGTAGACCCTGCATGGGTTGAATACTTCAAAACAAATAAGCCAGGTTCTCCTGTAGCACAAACATCTTCTGCTCCCCAATCATCAGCAAACAAGGGTGTACCTCCAATTCCAAAGGCGCAACAACAAGCAGCTGCGCCGGCACCCGTTGCACAACCTGCACCAGTTGCAGCAGCACCAGTTGCAGCGGCTCCAGTGTCACAACCAATCGTTCGTGAAACTGCAACTGCGCAACCAACACCTGCAGATCCAGTTGTTAAGCCAGCACCAGTTTTGGTTACACCAGGTGCGTCATCACTTGAACCAATTCGCGGAGTTAGCGCTCGCGTTGTTCAATCAATGGAAGCATCACTTTCTGTTCCAACTGCAACATCAGTTCGTGCAATTCCTGCAAAGTTGATGATTGATAATCGAATTGTTATTAACAACCACTTAGCCCGTGGTCGTGGTGGAAAAGTTTCATTCACTCACATCATTGCTTACGCAATGATCAAGGCAGTTCGTGCAATGCCAGAGATGAATGCATTCTTTGGTGAAATTGATGGCAAGCCAGCAATTGGAAAGCCAGAACACATCAACCTTGGTGTTGCAATCGACTTAGCAAAAGCAGATGGATCACGTCAGCTTCTTGTTCCATCAGTTAAGGGTTGCGAAGATTTAGATTTTGCACAGTTCTGGAATGCCTATGAAGCACTGATTAAGAAGGCACGCGCTGGGTCACTAACTGTTGAAGATTTCGCCGGAACGACAATGTCGATCACTAACCCAGGAACAATCGGAACTGTTCACTCAGTGCCACGCCTTGTTCAGGGCCAAGGTCTGATTTTGGGCGTTGGAGCGATGGATTACCCAGCTGAATTCCAAGGCGCAAGTGAAGAAACCCTGGTTAATTCGGCTGTTAGCAAAGTAATTACGCTGACAAGCACCTATGACCATCGCATTATTCAAGGCGCACAATCTGGTGACTTCTTGCGCCGCATGCACGAATACTTATTAGGTGCAGAAGGTTTCTACGATGAAATTTTCGCGGCTCTTCGCATCCCATACGAACCAATCCGATGGGCAAAAGATTTCGCATTTACACGCGATGAAGAAATCAACAAGACAGCTCGTGTTCAGCAATTGATTCAGGCGTACCGCACATTTGGTCACCTAATGGCAGATGTTGATCCGCTGGAATACGTACAGCGTTCACACCCTGATCTAGATGTTGTTACACATGGTTTAACTCTGTGGGATCTTGATCGTGAATTTGCTACTGGCGGATTTGGTGGCAAGAAGTTCATGCCACTTCGCAAGATCCTTGGAATTCTGCGCGATTCATACTGCCGTTCTGTGGGTGTCGAATACATGTACATCCAGGATCCAGCAGAACGTGAATGGATTCAAAACAAGGTAGAAGTTGGTTACTCAAAGTTACCTCGTGAAGAACAGCTACGTGTTTTGCGCAAACTCAACAGCGCTGAATCATTTGAATCGTTCTTGCACACAAAGTTTGTTGGTCAAAAGCGTTTCTCACTAGAAGGTGGCGAATCTGTAATTCCACTTCTAGATGCAGTTGTATCTGCAGCTGCCGAAAGCGGTCTTGATGAGGTTTGCATCGGTATGCCTCACCGTGGACGTTTGAATGTTCTTGCCAACGTTGCCGGAAAGTCAGCCGGACAGATTTTCCAAGAGTTCCAGGGACACTATGCCGAGAACCAAGTTCAGGGTTCTGGCGATGTGAAGTACCACTTGGGTACATCAGGTGTGTTTACATCTGAAACTGGCGCACAGACCAAGATCTATTTGGCCGCAAACCCTTCACACCTTGAAGCTGTAAACCCAGTTCTAGAAGGAATCGTGCGTGCAAAGCAGGATCGCCTAAACGTCAAGAATGCTTTCTCTGTAATGCCTATTTTGCTTCACGGAGATGCATCTTTTGCTGG
>CAYMNN010000107.1:0-2581 GCA_964391815.1 uncultured Candidatus Planktophila sp. | reverse complement strand
TTACTCACAATAAGTAAGGTTAAAGCACTATCCTTGCTTCATGATCCCGGCACCTGGTGCGGGCAGCGAAGGCACGAAGAAAAAACGGAAGCGCAAGCGTTCCGGTAACCGCGGCCCACAACCACAGACTCAATCGGCTCCCAATAAGAGTCCTCAAGTAAAGCGCCCGTATGCAAAGCGCGTCGACGAGGTCAGTGCTGGCGGTTTAGTTGTCGATACAACGGGAACTAAGGGTTTATTAATCGGTCGGTATGACACTAAAGATGCAACCAGAAAGCGCATTTTGTGGTCGTTGCCTAAGGGGCACATTGAAGAAGGTGAAACCCCAGAACAAGCTGCAATTCGCGAAGTTGCTGAAGAAACCGGCATCACATCCAGCATTACTAAATCTTTAGGTGTGATCGATTTCTGGTTTATGGCAGGTGGCAAAAGGATTCATAAAACTGTTCACCATTTTATGTTTACTGAAGTTGGTGGAACTCTGGCTGCGCAAGAAAGTGAAGTCGATGAAGTTTCATGGTTTCCGTTAAATGAAATTGTTGATCGACTTGCTTACCCTGATGAAAAGAAGTTAATTGCCCGCAGCGCGGAGATAACTTCATGAAGAAATTAGTTTTACTTGTTATCTCAACTATTTTGCTTTTGATGATGCCGCAAGCAAATGCAGCAAATACCGTTATTCGAATAACTGCTCCGGTACACCAAACATTTACTGGAGAATTTCGCAACGACAATTTAGCCCAACGGCTTACACCTTCTGGTGATTTGGGTTTAAAGGTTTATCAACCCCTTGCCAAGAATCGAACCTGGGTTATTGATGCTGCATTAGTTGATGAAGTAATCCTGATGAGCAATGAATATGTTTTGGCTAATGAGGCGCAACCTGCTGGAAAAGAGATTGCAACTGCATGGTTGACACAGTTAAAGCGCGTAACCGCGGGCAATGATGTTGTCGCGCTAGCTTACGGAAATCCAGATGTCGCCCTTGCAAAACAATTAGCACCTAGTGAATTAAAGAGTTATTTTGTTTATGGGCAAGAGCGTTTGCAGTTAGCTCTTGGTCGGATCGTTCGTAGTGAACCTGCGGTTGCCTGGAGTGTTGGAAAGTCAGGTCTGAGCAACCCTTTACGCAAGAGTTATAGCGATAATCGCAAAGCCTTGACCCGACTATCGCGAGTTGTTGATGCGCCTGAATTAGTTCAACTTCGAGCGCGATTAGGTCAATTGCTCTCGCCATCTTTGGATAAAGCTTCGCGCGAATACTTCTCGTACAGCGCTACCGCTGCAGTAAAAGAAATGGTCAATAAGTTACGAATCAATAGCGGTAAATATCAGATAACAACCGCTTCGGTAAAACTTCCGGTAACTGTAATTAATGAATTTGATGTCGATGTAACCGTCGATATTTCAATGGTGCCAATTAACTCGCGCATCATCGTTGGAAGCTTCGATAATGTTGTGATCCCGGCTCAATCAAAAAAGCAGCTAGAGATGCAGGTCGATGTCATCGCACCTGGCCAAACTACGGTTGCGGCGGTGATTACTGGCACTGAAGATGACACCGAAATCGTGCCTGAAGCGGTATTAACTTTAAATTCAACGGTAATTGATTCCAGAGTAACTTGGTTTACTACCGGAGCCGCCATACTTCTGTTGTTGGCAGCTGTTGCACAAAGTGTTCGTCGTGTCCGAAGGAGGAGTAAATGAAATCTAATGAACTCTTCCGTGCTTCGGGAATCATGGCACTTGGAACAATTATTTCGCGAATCACAGGATTTATCCGCGGAATTTTAATTGTTGCGGTTCTTGGTACCGCGCTGCTTGCCGATACTTACAACGTGGCAAATACCATGCCAAATATTTTGTATAACTTATTAGTTGGCGGTGCGTTAACTGCGATCTTTATTCCACAACTTGTTCGCTCTTTTGAACATGATGATGGTGGAGATGGTTTTGCTTCTCGTTTAATTACAACAATTTCGCTCATTCTTTTGGTGTTAGTAACTGCGGGAATGATCTTTGCGCCAGCTTTGGTTCGTTTGTATGCACCAGAATTTTTCACACCAGGGTTTGAGACTGAAAAAGATATTGCGATCGCTTTCACCCGCTACTGCTTGCCACAGATCTTCTTCTTAGGTTTGTTCACAATGCTGGGCCAAGTCGCTAATGCGCGTGGTTCTTTTGGGCCGCTTATGTGGGCACCCATCGCTAACAACTTGGTTGGAATCGTCCTATTTGGTGGATTTTTAATCTTTTCTCCAGGCGTAAACATTTCAAATATCACCTCGCTGCAGGTCCAAATTTTGGGCTGGGGAACCACGTTAAGCGTTGTTGTTCAAGCTTTAGTTCTAGTGCCGGTCATTAAGCGTTTAGGCATCACAATCAAACCAAAACTTGGCGTGGAAGGTTTGGGTAAATCTTTCAATTTAGCTGGCTGGACTTTGGTTTATGTTTTGATTTCACAGCTTGGTTATTTGGTAACAGTAAATGTTGCAACATCTGCAGCGGTTCGAAGTGCGCAAGAAGGTGTAACAACTGGTGTTGGTTATACGCCTTACACCTTTGCTTACTATGTGATGCT
>CAYMNN010000106.1:0-2600 GCA_964391815.1 uncultured Candidatus Planktophila sp. | reverse complement strand
TATTGAACTACTTCACTTACGCAACAAGAATTGAACGCTTCGATAGCCCCATAAAATAGCCATCGATTAAAGTTTCAACCGGTGCATCCGGCTTTTGCGCCGCACCTAAAGTAATAAACAGTGGTGTGAAGTGTTCGACAGTTGGATGGGCATAAGGCATACCCGGAGCTTTTGTTTTAAAGCCAGACAGCGTTTCCACATCACCTTTTGCTAGCGCCTCTGCAGCCCAGAAATCGAATTCGCTAGACCAGCTAGGTGCAACGGCATCAGTGCTCCAATCCCGAAGATATGGCAAACCATGTGTCATAAAACCGCTACCAATAATCAAGACACCCATGTCACGCAAAGGTTGTAAACGTTTTCCAAGTTCCATTAACTTTCCTGGATCACTAGTTGGCATCGACATTTGCAATACCGGAATATCTGCATCGGGATACATGACGCGCAGCGGAACCCACGCACCGTGATCTAAACCGCGATTGCTCTGAACAACTTGTTCGTTATCTGGCATCAGCGATGTAACAAGATTTAATAGCTCAGTTGCATCTGGGGTTGCATATGTCATTTCAAAAAACTTTCGGGCAAAACCACTGAAGTCATAGACCAGGGGAGTTCCGGCAATGGGGCTGCTCAAAGTCACTGGGGCTGATTCCCAATGCGCGCTCACAATCAGGATCGCCTTAGGTTTTTGAATCTGGCCAGCGATGTTTTTCAACTGTGATGTCCACAACTCATCATCGAGCAACATAGGTGCTCCGTGGCCTATGTATAACGCTGGTAATTGGCTCATGTCAGTACCGTATCTCAAAGTAGTTGAATATTCAACTACTTCCTTTGTTGGTCAGGTGCCAGCCCATAGTTACACTCATCCCGTGAGCGTAACCAGCGCAGGTGCAGCCTTTAAAAAGGCTTTGGTTGAAGAATCCCCGCTTCAAATTATTGGAACCATCAACGCTAATCACGCCTTGCTCGCAAAGCGCGCAGGTTTTCGCGCAATCTATCTTTCAGGTGGCGGAGTCGCTGCCGGATCATTGGGTGTTCCAGATTTAGGAATTACCACCCTTGAAGATGTTCTAATTGATGTTCGTCGCATTACCAATGTTTGCGATACACCTTTGTTGGTAGATGCCGATACCGGTTTTGGTGCATCAGCTTTTAACATCGGACGCACCGTTAAGGATTTGATCAAGGCTGGGGCCGCAGCGATGCACATTGAAGATCAAGCTGGTGCCAAGCGTTGCGGACATCGTCCCAACAAAGAAATTGTTTCAAAGGCTGAAATGGTTGATCGCATCAAAGCTGCAGTTGATGCTCGCACGGATGATAATTTTCAGATCATGGCTCGCACCGATGCGATTGCTAACGAAGGTGTCGAAGCCGCCCTTGATCGCGTGCACGCTTACATCGAAGCTGGCGCAGATTTAATTTTCCCAGAAGCAATTCGCACACTTGAGGATTACAAGAAGTTCTCATCGGCAGTGTCTAAGCCAATCCTGGCTAACATCACTGAATTCGGACTGACCCCTTTGTTTAGCCGCGAAGAGCTAGCAGCCAATGGCGTGAAGATGATTCTTAACCCTTTGTCGGCCTTTCGTGCCATGAACAAAGCGGCCGAGAACGTCTACACCGCCATCCGCCGCGATGGGTCACAGGTAAATGTGATCGACACAATGCAGACACGGGAAGAGTTGTACCAAGCAATTAATTACTATGAATATGAAAAAGCACTTGACCAAACACTAGGTAAAGACAACGGGTAGGGACCATGACAGAAATCAAAGTAAAGAAGTCAGTTGCACTCTCTGGAGTACCAGCGGGAAATACCTCGCTTAGCGCAGTAGGTGGAGCTGATCTTCACTACCGCGGGTATTCAATCAAGGACTTGGCGGCTAATTGCCAGTTCGAAGAAGTTGCCTACCTACTAGTGCACGGCGCGCTACCTACACAGTCACAATTAGATTCATACAAAGCAAAGCTCAAGGGCCTACGCGGGCTGTCACCTCAGGTCAAGACAGTTCTAGAACAACTTCCAGCAACTGCCCATGCGATGGATGTTTTGCGTACAGGTTTTTCTGCAATTGGTGCAATCACACCAGAATCAACAACACACACCGAAGCAGAAGCTCGCGACATTGCAGATTCCATGTTGGCAAAGACTGGTTCATTGCTTGGTTACTGGCACCACTTTGCAAACAGCGGAAAGCGCATCGAAGTAGAAACTGATGATGATTCAATCGGTGCGCACTTCTTGCACCTGCTACATGGCGAAAAGCCAAGTGCGCTGTGGGAAAAGGCAATGCACGCATCGCTCGTGCTATATGCCGAACACGAATTTAACGCTTCAACATTTACTGGTCGCGTAATCGCCGGAACAGGTGCGGACATTTATTCATGTGTTGCCGGTTCTATTGGCGCACTGAGCGGTCCAAAGCATGGTGGCGCAAATGAGGTAGCACTTGAAATTCAACTTCGTTACGCAACACCTGATCAAGCCGAAGCTGATATTCGAAAGCGCGTAGAAAACAAGGAAGTTGTTATTGGTTTCGGTCACCCGGTTTACACAGTGTCAGATCCTCGTAACGAGATCGTAAAGGTCCTTA
>CAYMNN010000105.1:0-2629 GCA_964391815.1 uncultured Candidatus Planktophila sp. | reverse complement strand
AAGAAGTTGTTCCACATTGACCTGAACGGACAGCACGGTCCAAAATTTGATCAAGATTTAGTGTTCGGCCACGGAGATTTGAAATCTGCATTCTTCTTGGTAGATCTGCTCGAACGCTACAACTACAGCGGGCCAAAGCACTTTGATTACAAGCCAGCACGTACTGAAAGTGACAAGGGCGTATGGGAATCAGCTACTGCAAATATGCGCACCTATCTTGCACTTAAAGAACGCGCAGCAGCTTTCCGTGCTGATCCTCGTGTAATCGCTGCCATGAAGGAATCTAATATTCCAGGTCTTGCAGAGCCAACTCTTGCTGCAGGTGAAACCTGGAAGGATCTTGCTAAAGATTCCTTCGATGTAGAAGCTGCAGGCAAGCGTGGTTACGGTTATGAAGCCGTTGATCAACTAGCTCTAGAACACTTGATGGGTTTGGGTAAGTAAAACCCACTACGTGGCATTTGCTCCGCGGCGTGAGATTGCATCAACTCCTGCAGAGATCAGCAACACAAGTCCAGTAACAATGAACTTGATACCTGCTGCATACCCCAAAAGTCCCATGCCGTTATCAATAACAGCAACTACTAGACCACCAAGGATTGCATCGCGCATTTTTCCTTTGCCACCAAATAGTGATGTGCCACCAATAACTGCTGCACCTACTGCGTACAGAAGCGTTGAGCTTCCACCAGTGGTTGGTGAAATTGAATTCTGACGTGAAGCAAAAATCAATCCAGCGATTGCTGCTAAACCAGAACAGATCATGAAGGCAGAAATTCGGATTCGCTTTACATCAATACCGGCACGACGGGCAGCTTCTGCGTTGCCACCTACTGCATAGATGTGGCGACCAAATGCGGTGCGGCCCAAAACAAATGTTCCGATAACTAGCAGCAACAAGATAACTGGGACAACGTAAGGAATTCCCTTAAGGCTTACTAGATCTGGGTTATTGCTTCGCTCAAGGTTTAACGCAAAAACAGCTAAGCCAGTAATCAGCAACAGTCCGGCAGTCTTGATAATCCACAATTTCTTCAGTTCAGTCTTTAGTCCAGCTTTGCGACGAGAATTCATCGCTGAAAGTCCAGAAAGAACATAGGCCACGGCAACTACCAAGAAGAAAATCCAACTAACTGTTGGTGACATATTTGAATTCTGTACCGCTAAAACAGTTGGATCTTCAATGCGGATGGTTCCACCTTCGCCAGCTAACAACAGCAGGATTCCTTGGAAAGCTAAAAACGCAGCCAAAGTAACAACGAATGATGGAATACCAAGTCGGGCTACTAGTGTTCCCAAAATGAAACCAAGGAATACACCCACTGCAATGCTTGCAACTAGTGCGACATACCAAGGATGTCCTTCATTGGTAATCAAGATAACCAAAACCGCACCAGTCACACCTGCGGTGTAACCAGCAGATAAATCGATCTCGCCTAACAAGAGCACAAAGACCAGACCCATCGCAATAACAATGACTGCAGCAGCTTGGGTAATCAGATTGGCAAAGTTTCCAGGCGTTAAGAAAACATCAGATAAGGATCCAAAAACTAAACACAGCACAACAAGGCCCAGCACTGCTGGCAAAGAGCCGATGTCTCCGGCTTTTACGCGCGCCCAATAATCAACCGCAGCGCCTTTAATTGTTGGAACCTGAACCTCAGTATTGGTGCTCATTTGGTAGCTCCTGTGTTCGCAGATGGAGCATCGACTCCAGCAGATTTTCCAGTCGTAATCAGCTCAATAACTTGTCGAGGAATAACCTCGTTTTTGTTTACTTGTGCTGCCATATTTCCCAAATACAAAGCTGCAATGTTGTCTGCAACTTCAAAAACATCGTTTAAGTTGTGGCTGATCAATACAACTGCCAAGCCATTATCTGCAAGGCGACGAACCAGGTTTAATACCTGTTCGGTTTGTGCAACACCCAGAGCTGCAGTTGGCTCATCAAGAATTACCACTTTGCTGTTCCACAGAACCGCGCGAGCAATGGCAACGGTCTGGCGTTGTCCTCCGGAAAGAGAAGAAACAGTCTGTCGAATAGATTTAACAGTACGCACGCTCAAGCCATCTAACGTCTTGCGAGCCAGTGCTTCCATAGAAGTTTCATTTAATACAGGTCCGCGCTTTTGTTCACGGCCTAAAAACATGTTGTGGACGATGTCCAAGTTATCGCACAGTGCTAAATCTTGGTACACAATTTCAATACCAAGTGCGGTTGCATCACGCGGACCACCGATCGAAACCTTGTTACCTTCAAATAAGAATTCACCCGCTTCAGGTGTGTAGATACCTGCGATGCACTTGATGAGCGTGCTCTTGCCGGCACCGTTATCACCGACAAGTGCGGTTACTTGGCCAGCATGAACATCAAAGTTAACATCCTTAAGTACATGAACGGGTCCAAAGGATTTATTGACTCCTCGTAAGGACAGTAGCGGTGTTGTCATGAACTCCTAGTTTCTCTATAGAACTAAATATTTATGAAAGAAGTTGCGGCTCGGAGAAAACTCCGAGCCGCAACCTGTATCTCTTACTGCTTTAACTGACGGGGATTAAAGACCGTTAGCTACGCAGATCTCTTCGATTCCTTCGCAAACTGCTTCGCGAGTCTGGAATCCATCAGCAA
>CAYMNN010000104.1:0-2687 GCA_964391815.1 uncultured Candidatus Planktophila sp. | reverse complement strand
TACCGTCGGTGCAACTGGTAGGTCATGAACAGCTAGTGCATCCTTATTGATGACAGTTAAATTTTCCGGATGTTCGAAATGTTCGGCAACGGTCAGCGGAAGTTGTTGGGCAAGACGTGGATCGATTTCAACTGCGATTACTGATTTGGCAGCATCTAACATGGCAAGGGTAAGTGATCCAAGGCCAGGGCCAATTTCTAGCGCAATGTCATCAGCGGTTACGCCGGCGGTGCGTACGATTTTCGTACACACATTTGAATCAATCACAAAGTTTTGTCCCAAGGACTTGGATGGTTTTAAATCTAGCTTTGCTGCAAGTTCGCGGATCTGGGCCGCACCTAGCAATGTCATGGTGCGAAAGATCCAAAGATTCGTTCGGCGTTATCGCTCAAGGCGGTGGCAAGTTCTGCCACATCTTGATTTCTTTCAACCGCCATGGCGCGGACAATGTTTGCAATCTGAGCAGGGGTATTTCCGGCTCCGCGATGTGGTGATGGTGCCAAGAAAGGCGAATCTGTTTCTACTAATAGTTGTTCGGCAGGAACCAGTTTTACCGCTTCACGAAGTTCTGGTGCATTCTTAAAGGTCAAAGTGCCAGCAAATGACAAGATGTAGCCGCGTTCGATACATATCTTTGCCATGGCGACATCACCTGAAAAACAATGAAAGACGGTGTTTTTTGGCGCACCAACTTCTAGCAGGACTGACAAAACATCATCATGTGAATCACGATCATGAATTACTAGCGCTTTGTTGGTTTTCTTTGCTAATTCGATATGCCATTTAAAGGAATCTTGCTGACGCTTTCGAAGTTCCGGTGGAGTTCTGAAGTAATCCAAACCAGTTTCACCAATTGCGCGTACGCGTGGATGATTAGCCAGTTCTTCAATGATCTTTAGATCAGCTTCAAGGTCAGCAACAACTGGGGCTTCGTTGGGATGCAAAGCAACCGCGGCAAGTACTGATGTGTTCCATTTTTCTGCAGCTGCAACGCACCATTTGGATTGTTCTGCTGAATACCCAACCTGAACAATTCGATCTACGTTAACCGACTTTGCTTCAGCAATGACATCTGCAACCTCTTTGGAATCAAAAGCTGCATCAGTAACTATTTCCATATGAGCATGTGCATCAACTGTTGGAACCGGTAAAGGTTCTGGCAGCGGTGCGCGAGGTCGATCAATATCGCGATTGTGGCGATCAGCCATGTTTTATGAAGCAGGAGTTTCTAGACGAGGGAACAAAACAGGTGTCTTGGTAACTGTTGCACCATGTGGAAGCTGTCCCCACGTTGCTACATCGGAAATCTTTTGCGCAGCTAAATCACCCAGCGCTTTTTGCGCACCCAGACTTTCCCACAGGATCTGACAGGTCTGTGGCATCACTGGATGTAAGAGCACCGCAAGTGCACGCAATGATTCAGCGGTGTTGTACAAAACTTCTTCAAGTACAGCTTGGTTGGCAGGATCTTTAGCAAGAATCCATGGCTCTTTAATGGTGACATAGCCATTTACTTGCTTGCAGAAATCCATAATTGCCATGATTCCGCCTTGGAAATCCAGCGCACACATTGCAGCATCAGCTTTTGCAACAGTTTCCTTCAACGCAGCTTCTAAACCTGCATCATGGCTAACGGCTGGAAGTGAACCTGCACAATACTTTTCAACCATTGCCGCACTTCGTGAAGCCAAGTTACCAAAGTCATTTGCCAGCTCCGAGGTATAACGAGCGCTCATGTCTTCCCATGAGAAAGAACCATCGGTACCAAATGGAATTGCGCGCAAGAAGTAATAACGGAAAGCATCGACTCCAAAATGATCAGTGATGTCCTTTGGTGCAATTCCGGTCAATTTACTCTTACTCATCTTTTCGCCGCCTACTAACAACCAACCGTGGGCGAAGACTTTTTTAGGAACATCAAGACCTGCGGCCATCAACATCGCGGGCCAGATAACTGCATGGAAACGCAAAATATCTTTTCCAACCAAATGCACATCTGCTGGCCAGGTTTGGGCAAACTTCTTGCCGCCTTGCGAATCAGGTGCATCAGTTAATCCAACCGCCGTTGCGTAGTTAAGCAAGGCATCAAACCAAACATAGACAACTTGATCGGTATCCCATGGAACCGGGATTCCCCAGTCAAAGGTTGAACGAGAAATAGAAAGATCAGAAACGCCACCTTCTAGAAATGAGACAACTTCGTTGCGAGCACTTTCTGGTTGGCAGGCATCAGGATTGTTTTTGTAATGCGCAATCAGTGGTTCGACAAAGGCAGATAGTTTGAAGAACCAGTTATTTTCATTTACTAATTCAATTGGCTTGCTATGGATCGGACAGCACTTTGCGCCATCGATATCAATGAGATCACCAGGCAGCTTGAACTCTTCGCACCCTACGCAATATGGACCTTCATACTTGCCAGCGTAGATATGTCCGGAATCCTTAAGTGACTGCAAAAACTTTTGAACACGTTCGGTGTGACGTTTTTCTGTTGTGCGAATGAAGTCATCATTAGCGATGTTCAGATGTTCCCAATTTGGCTTCCAGGCATCTTGAACTAATTTATCCACCCAAGCTTGTGGCGCAACATTATTTGCTTCTGCAGTGCGCATGACTTTCTGACCATGCTCATCTGTTCCAGTTAAGAACCATACTGATTCACCTTTTTGGCGATGCCAACGGGTCAG
>CAYMNN010000103.1:0-2742 GCA_964391815.1 uncultured Candidatus Planktophila sp. | reverse complement strand
TAGATATCGGAATGCACCTTGGTTACAAGGATTTCGATGGCAATGTGTGGAACGCAGAAAGTTCTCGCAAGTTGCTCAACGAACAAGCACTGCTAGATGAGGATCATTCACGTAGTGAAACAGATCGTTACTTGGGATGGCCAGGACAAGCTATTTCATACAAGGTTGGAGAACGTGTATGGATGACCGCTCGCGAGGATGCAAAGGCGCGCCTTGGCAGTAACTTCAATATGAAGAAGTTCCATAGCTATGCATTGAAGTTAGGACCGATGGGACTTGATCCATTTGCTGCAGAAATGAAGTTATGGAGCGGTCAATAAGTTACTAATAAGTAATTTAGAAGATGGGGCGATACCGGTGAGTACCGAAAATCGCCCCATTTTTCATGCGTAAAACCATAAAAAAACTTTAAAAAAATTGAGAAAAGAGCCTCTATACAGGTGCAAAAGGCTCGCAACAGGTTCACACTATGGGTATCGATGGTCAAGGGAGCTCCTCGAGGTCTCCCAGGGTCACCGGTTTGAGAGAGGTCATAAGGATCTCCCCACAATATCCTCACGGAGGCTAATTAAATGCAACTAGATAGCAACCAATGGCAATTGGTCTATAACGTATTCTCGTTTGGACTAATTTCAATGCTCGCTTGCACGATTTACACACTAGTTTCACAGCAACGTGTTCTACCTAAGTACCGTAACGCTCTTGTTATGTCATCAATGGTTACATTCATCGCTGGCTACCACTACCTACGCATCTTTGATTCATTCAAGCATGCTTCAGAAAACGGAATGGTCAAGCTTGATGGATCTCAGGATGCATTCAACGAGGCATACCGCTACGTAGACTGGCTACTAACTGTGCCACTACTACTAGTAGAGGTAATTGCAGTACTAGCTCTAACTCGCGAAGTTTCACGCTCACTAATCATGCGTCTGGTCCCAGCTTCAGCTGCGATGATCGCGCTTGGATACCCAGGTGAGATTTCAAACGATCAGAACACACAGGTTCTATACGGTGTTCTATCAACACTTCCATTCCTATACATCCTCTACGTACTATTCGTAGAGCTTGGCAAGTCATTGGATCGCCAGCCAGCTGGCGTTGCAGAGACTGTAGGCCGCTTGCGTCTGCTTCTTATCGCAACATGGGGTGTTTACCCAATCGCGTACATCTTCAACATCGTTGGTGACGCTTCAGCATCATCATTCGTAACTGTTCAGGTTGGATACACAATCGCTGACGTTCTAGCGAAGTGCGTATTCGGTCTAACAATTCTGAAGATTGCACGTATGAAGTCAATCGCAGAAGGAATGAAGGACGATCACTAATCTTTGATTAGTGGCTTCTTTTAACTAAGAATCCTAAAAACAGGAGTGTCGCGAAAGCGGCACTCCTGTTTGCATTCATAGACTTATCGCATGAGCTCAGAAAAAAACGAAAAGCTAGACAAGTACTGGATTAACAATTACCGGATGGGTGGCTATCTGCTATTTGCATGTGGCCTCATTAATCTTCGATACCAGTGGGGTGAGTCTGACATTGTTTCTCGTAGCGCTTTAATTTTTGGACCAGGTGCAGCAATTCTTGGTGCAACCTTTGTTCCAGCCATGGTGTCGATCTTGGCTCGTCGTGAGGTTAAAGCTTTAGTTGCTATTGCTGGCGTTGCTATCATCGCTTTCGCTTTTAGCAATTAATTCATTTTCTAAAGGACAAATCTGCCTTTTTCATCTCTGAGGTCAAGATGCGAATCGCGTTAGGACCCATGCCATGCAACGCTTTGACCGCAGCAAGAGATGTCTTGCGTAGATCAGATAATTTGAATAATCCATCATCGATCAAGGCACGACGGGCAGGCGCGGCTAAACCAAGTTCTCGCCACACCTGATCAACAGAGGCGTAGTACTCCAGATCGACCTCGCCATTTGTGACGGCGCATTGGGATTGTGAGTTTAACTTTTGGTTTTTCTTCGCTTCGCGGCGAGCTACCGCGGCACGCTTAATCTCAGCCGCCTCTTTTTTGATTTTGGCTGGTGATTTCTTGGCCATGGCTTGACTCTAACTTTAAATTGTTGACTCTTGAAGAATAACTAGTGTGCGGGAGGCGGGACTTGAACCCGCACGTCCGAAGACACAGGTTCCTAAGACCTGCGTGTCTGCCATTTCACCACTCCCGCAAACCCTTACCAAAGCGTTACCGCCTAAGTATGGATAGGGGACAAGATTAGAGGTAAGTTACCAATGTTCCAAAACGCCCCCCAAGGGCCCTCCTAGAGCGAGAGGTTCACGCGCAATGTCACTTAATCCAACCCCTGCAGACAAGTTCACCTTTGGTCTCTGGACCGTTGGCTGGCAGGCTCGTGATCCCTTTGGCGATGCCACACGTGATGCCCTTGATCCTGTTCGTACCGTCAATGAACTTGCAGCTCGTGGTGCCTATGGAGTGACCTTCCATGATGATGATTTGATTCCATTTGGAAGTGATGAGAGCGCCCGCCGCGGCCACATTGATCGATTCAAGAAAGCTTTAGCTGAAACCGGCATGAAGGTGCCGATGGCAACAACAAATTTGTTTACCCATCCTGTTTTTAAGGATGGTGCATTTACCTCAAATGATAAAGATATTCGTCGTTATGCAATTCGTAAGGTAATGCACAACATTGAACTTGCCGTTGAACTTGGTGCAACAACATATGTATGTTGGGGTGGCCGTGAAGGTGCTGAATCAGATGGTGCCAAGGATGC
>CAYMNN010000102.1:0-2745 GCA_964391815.1 uncultured Candidatus Planktophila sp. | reverse complement strand
GACCCCTCATCATTGAGTTTCTGGCGCTTTTACGTAGTTGAACCCTAGGTCCACACCATGAAATTGACATAACCCGCTTGTTAAATCCATGTTACTTCTGACGGGTTTGGGCGTTAGGCTTGTCTGGTGAGCGTGAATTTCATCCGAGTATCCCTGGGACGACGAATGTCGGCGTTAATGCTGGATTGGCTGGCCTGCTATTTCATCGTCGCTGCAACAACTGGCGGAATCGGGAAAATGGCGCCGAACCGCTCCTGGTTGGTCTTGGCTTTATTCTTTGCCGAAATCGCGATTCTTTCAGCGCTACAAGGCGCTTCACTCGGGCACCGAGTCTTTGGCATAAAAATCATCAGGTTTGCCGATGGTGGCGTGATTACTCCGCTTCAGGCACTCATTCGCTCGGCACTTTTAATTACCGTTGTCTTTGCGATCACCTTTGATGAAAATGGCAGAGGCTTACACGAGCGATTCAGCGGAACGGTATTGACCCGAAATAGGAGCTTTAGCAGCTAGCGAATTTTTGGGGCGCGAGTTGGCATCGGACCCTTTGGTATTGGCATAGACATTCCACCAACAGCCTTTAGTCGTGCTCGAACTTCGCGCATTTGATGCGCAGTTAACTTCTTTGGTAGTCGGCGCATATGCTTTTGAATTTTACGAATTGGAACTCGTCCATCTTCATTGCCGACCAAAATTTCCGTAATAGGAACGCCAGGTGCGAAACGTTCCGCTTTCTTTCGCTCATCGGCAATCATCTGGCGTACTGAATTACTTCCCTCGCCGGTAAGCACAATTCCTGCACGTCCCACGCTGCGGTGAACCATGTCCTGATTTTTTGCAACAGCTACAGCAGGAGTAGTAGTCCAGCCTTTGCGGATGGCCATCAAAACACTTGCGCCCGCACCAATCTGACCTTCAATTGATGCATACGCAGCGGTACCGGCTTGTCGAGTAAAGAAGAAAAGAGTGATGAGAACTGCGACTGGTAGAAAAACAAAAGCAAAGTAAATTGTTTGACCAACTGCAGAGCCAATTGCGATTCCAATTGACCAAGAAACAACAAATATTCCAATCAGCGCGTACGGAATCCAGGGCTTTACCTGCTTGGTGACTTTGTAAGCATCGCGGAAGGTCTGAAAACGTGGCTTCTTGATCTTCTTTTCTTTAGCTTTTCTCTTAAACATGCTGTTAGTTTAGTGGGGCAGGTGCGGTTCCACCAAGGCGGGCAGGCGCCCAGCGTTGGCCAACGTGGCTATCAGGGTATTTTTCTTGCACCTGGTGAAGCATAGAAATCATGACTTCACGCAGTTGTAGGGCAGCGGTCTCGATATCTACATCTTTGGCGAAATAGATTGCTGGGCCAAATGAAACTGAAACAGGAGTTTTACCCCGTTTGAAATTTGGCTTAATACCCTTTGTTGAGATCCGTTGACCGCCCCACACAATCGTAGGAATTATTGGCGCTCCGGTATCTGCAGCAAGGCGAAGAGCGCCAGATTTTAATTGCTTAATCTCAAAGCTAGTTGAGATCGTTGCTTCAGGGAAAATTCCAATTATTTCGCCAGCATTCAAGGCCTTAAGAGCAGCGACAAACGATGGAGCGCCGTTGTTGCGATCAACATTGATGTGGTGCATTCCACGCAACAAAGGTCCAGCGACTTTGTGATCAAAGAGTTCTTTCTTTGCCATAAAGCGAACAAATCTCTTAACGGGAAGCGCGCCAGTTCCAGCTAATGCAAAATCAAGATAACTGGTGTGATTGATGGCAAGGATTGCGCCGCCCTTGCGCGGAATATTCTCATCACCGTGAAAATCAAATTGCAAGCCTAAGTACTTCCAAAACCCCTTCACCAAAGCGATGACTGGGGGATAGACCAGGTCAGCCACGATTGGATTTCTTTTCCATGGCTTGCTTGTACAAACGACCTGCACGGTATGAAGATCTGACTAATGGTCCACTCATTACTCCAAGGAAACCTACTTGTTCGGCCTCTTGAGCTAATTCAACGAATTCTTCAGGCTTTACCCAACGCTCGACTGGGTGATGCTTATTGGTTGGGCGCAGGTATTGCGTAATTGTGATCAAGTCACAGCCTGCATTATGAAGATCAACTAAGGCTTGAGAAATTTCTTCGCGAGTTTCACCCAGACCTAAGATCAAGTTGGACTTGGTAATAAGTCCAAAATCTTGCGCCATACCAATAACTTTCAATGATTTTTCATAAGTAAAAGCTGGGCGAATCTGTTTGAAAATACGTGGAACGGTTTCAAGATTATGGGCAAAGACTTCAGGGCGAGTTTCAAAGATGGGATTGAGAAGTTCAGGTTTTGCATTGAAATCTGGGGCAAGCATTTCAACGCCAGTACCAGGATTTAATTCATGAACTGCGCGAATAGTTTCGGCGTAGAGCCATGAACCTTCATCTTCAAGATCATCACGGGTGACGCCAGTAATTGTTGCGTAGCGAAGACCCATGGACTTAACCGATTCAGCGACTTTGCGGGGTTCTTCGCGATCGATGGGAAGTGGCTTGCCGGTATCAATATTGCAGAAGTCGCAGCGTCTAGTGCAACGATCTCCACCAATCAAAAACGTTGCTTCTTTATCTTCCCAACATTCAAAAATATTTGGACAAGCCGCTTCTTGGCACACGGTATGCAAGCCTTCGCTCTTTACTAAGGAACGAAGTCGTGTGTATTCAGGACCCATGTTGGCACGGGTCTTGATCCATTCCGGTTTACGTT
>CAYMNN010000101.1:0-2748 GCA_964391815.1 uncultured Candidatus Planktophila sp. | reverse complement strand
TGGTTAAAACCAACTTCATACAGCGCAGCAGATGATGCGTAAGTAGAAATGTGTCCACCTACTCCGACACCTGGACGCTGTGCGCGGTGAACCATCATCGCTGCATTCCAGCGGTTGATGCGGCGAATCTTGCGTTCTAGATCTTCATCACCAGGAAACTTTGCTTCATGCTCTGGTGGAATCGTGTTGATGTAATCGGTTGTGCGCAGAGCTGAAATTCCAACGTTGCGTTCTTGCGCATGATTTAAGAGATTGAGCATTAAGTAGCGAGCGCGAACTGGACCAGCGGCCTTGAGGGCGGCATCAAAGGAGGCTCGCCATTCAGCGGACTCGGTCGGGTCGGTGTCTACTAGTTGCTCAATGTTGAGATCGGGCGCCTCGAAGTTTTCGCTCATGTGCCTATTCTCGCCCTTACAGCCCCCTAAGTGGAAATTGGGCAGGTGTGAAATTGAGCCCGTCTTCCCCTTGCGCTCAGGCTCGGCAAAGTGTGGACTTAGCCCGTGCCTACACGGATGGGATTGGCCAAGGATGACCTCATTTTGGAGGTTGGCCACGATAGTGACTGCGATTCCACACTTCGAGATCAAATCATGTCAATTACGGGGACCACATTTTTAGAAGGTTCTACAAATGAAGTTGTCGATGCAGTCATCATCTGGTGGCGCGAAGGAGATGGCGATTTAGTTGATGAATTAATGGATGGCCTCACCTACTTAGTTGAAAATGGCGCTATCTGGGTGATGACACCAAAGGCTGGGCGAGCTGGCCATGTTGAACCAAGTGACATTCAAGATGCCGCACCTATTGCTGGTTTAAGTGTGACTTCCACAATTGCGCTCGCAAAAGATTGGACGGCAACTCGATTAGTGGCACGTAAAGCGGGCAAGAGGTAAGTTTGCGGCATGACTTTAACAATCGGACAAGCCGCACCAGATTTTGAAATTGCTAACCAACACGGAGAAAAAGTTTCACTCTCTTCATTTAAGGGCCAAAAGAATGTCTTACTGATGTTTTATCCCTTTTCATTTACTGGAACATGCACTGGCGAACTATGTGCGCTACGTGATGACCTTTCATCATTTCAGAATGATGATGTGCAACTTCTTGCAATCTCATGTGATTCACCATTTACACAACGTGTATTTGCCGAACAAGAGAATTATCAATTCCCAGTTCTTTCAGATTTCTGGCCACATGGCGCAGTTGCAAAGGCCTATGGAGTGTTTGAAGAATCAAAGGGTTGCGCACTTCGCGGAAGCTTCTTGATCGATAAAGAAGGAATCCTTCGTTGGGAAGTTAAGAATGGCTGGGCTGCGCGTGAAAATGCTGATTACAAGGCGGCTATTGCAGCGCTATAAGCGTGATTTAGGAAATTGTGGGCTCGTAAGTTAAGATTTGGGTCTGCAATACCGGGTGGTTAGCTCAGTGGTAGAGCGTCTCGTTTACACCGAGAATGTCGGGGGTTCGAAACCCTCACCGCCCACAGGTTTTAATCTTTCTTAAGGTAGTTATATGACTCTCCAAATCGAGCAAGTTGATTTGGATATTACTCTTGAGAATCCCATGCTCATAAAAAATCTTTTGAATGACGCGTACGAAGGTGATTTTTCGGAGCAAGATTGGCAACACACTTTTGGTGGAGCCAGGTTTGTAGGAACAATAGATGACCAAATTGTCGCTCACGCCGCCGTTGTGCCAAGAGCGGTTTTAATTAACGACTTGCCCATGACAATTGGGTACATTGAAGGCGTTGCAGTTTCATCGAAGTTCCAAGGTCAACGCTTAGGTAGCCAATTGCTTCAATATGTAAGTGATTTTTGTAGATCAAATTACGAGATCTCGATGCTTTCAACCGATGAATTTGATTTCTACGGCAAATTTGGCTGGCAAAGATTCAAAGGCACAAGTGGCGTCATGCAGGATTCGGTAAAGACTCTGACTCCAGAAGAAGATGATGGGCTCATGTACCTTGCTGGAAATTCTACGAAGTCAATTGAAATTTCAACTGCCTACTGCGATTGGCGTGAAGGAGATTGCTGGTAGTACCTGCGGGCTGATTGTTAGATTTTCTTAAACTTTTCGAGTTCCATTTCCTGAAAACGAATCAAAGTAAATTCAGCCTGTGTTCGAACTGTTTCATCTGCTGATTGTGCAGCTTGCATGAGCGGTGCAACTATCGGTTCACCGATTGCGCACAGAAATCTAGTCAAACCAAACTGCGTATCCGAATCACCACGGCCTAATTGAGAAATCAAAATTTCAACTAAAGCCGGCTTATCTGCATCGGGTACCAGCACCGAAGCTGACCGCCAGGCAGTTGATGCAACAAAATCATCTTCGTCCAGTAGCAGTTCAGTAGTAATAAGTGAGTAGTTATTCTTATCGCCAATCTTTGACAACGTATGAAGTGCTTGACTTCGTGACTGCGGGTTTGCCGATTTCAATTCAGGAATAAGACGTTGCACAACCGTCGGGCGGTCCTGTCTCATGAGTGCCCACGACAGGGTGTCTCTTACGAAAAAATCAGATTCACTTGCACATTGCCTAATGAGAACTTCAATGTGATCTAGATTTGGATAAGTTCCAGCGGCAAGTGCGGCTTTTAGTCGAACAGATTGATCGGGCGACTTCAAAAGTGCTTCTAGGGTCGCCATACGAAAACGTTATCAGGCTCTTGAACTTAGATGACAGGGCTCCAGCAATCCAGAAAGACGGTAAACTCTGAACATGTCTGAGACCGGAACAATC
>CAYMNN010000100.1:0-2835 GCA_964391815.1 uncultured Candidatus Planktophila sp. | reverse complement strand
AAGCGCCAATTACTGTTTATCGCGCGATCTTGGATCGTGAATCATCACTGTATGCACCACACTTGAACGCTGAAGTTGTAACCATGACTAAGAAAAACCTACAAGTTGGCGATGTTATTGATGGAATTGGTGGCTTTACCGTGCGTGGCTACGCCGATAACGCACTAGATGCCAAGCGCGATAACTTGGTTCCCATCGGTTTAGTTGCTGGTGCAAAGATCATTAAGCCAATTGGTGTGGGCGAACTGCTGACATATGACCATGTTGAGCTCAATCAAGATTCATTTATCGTCGCTTTGCGTAAGAAGCAGGATGAATTAGGGCTTACCTACGCGCCACACCAGAAGTAAATATGAGCACAGTCGCATCAATTGTTCTGGCAGCGGGTTCTGGAACCCGCTTTGGCCACAGCATGAACAAGGTGTGGCTGCAGTTAAATGGCAAACACATTATTTCTAGATCACTTGAAAACTCTCGTAGCAACTTTTCTCATGTGCGCAGCATCTTGGTGATCAACCCAGATGATGAAGAGTTCGCACGCGATGCTTTAGCTAAAGATGGTGCCCTTACCAATACTGAAGTCGTGCATGGTGGTGCAACCCGTCATGAGAGCGAGTACAACGCACTCCAATACCTAAAGGCAGATATCGAAGCCGGTTTAATTGATTTGGTATTAATCCATGATGGTGCTCGCCCATTAGCCACACCTGAGCTGTTTGTTTCCATCGCAGATGGTGCACAAACTCATGGTGGCGCGATTCCAACTATCGCTTTAGATCCCCGCGAGATGGATACTGCGCGCACCGAAACCGTTGCGCGTGTTCAAACACCGCAAGGCTTTAGAGCACAGCAGTTGCTGCAAGCTTATGAAAAGGCTGCGGTGAGTGGCTTTGTTGGAACAGATACCGCAGCTTGTATGGAGAAGTTTTTCCCTGAGGTAAACACTGTTGCGGTACCCGGAGATATCTTTAATATCAAGATTACATATCCGCAGGATTTAGCTATCGCTGAACTACTTGTTCCACTCCAGTAAATAACCCATTAATTCAATCTCTTTTTCCGTATTTATCCGGGCGCTATCTGGCTCTGCCTCAACTACAGCGGTTTTTGCCGAATCAAATAAAGGAACAAACCAGGTTGATGTAGTTGCATCACAATCAATTGCAGAAAAACGAATCAGTTCAGGTGTAGAAAGACGCATCATTGAGTTACGGTCGATGGTTTCATCGATGTAGTTGTCGGAGTTAATGGATTTAAGCGTCTCGGTAAAGGGTGAAACTGGGCGAACCGCATCAATATCGCCGGTTAACGCCGCAAATACCCGTTCAAACTGTGCTTGCTGGGTCAATGGGCGCTGTGAATCATGAATCATCACTAAATCTGCTGGTGCTGCGTTGTTGATCGCGGTTGCTAGCTCAGCAGGCTTATTGGGATCACACACCAGCTTTTCGCAATCGATATCTGCAACCTTGGCTAAATCAGCGGCGGTACCTGCAATTGCTAACTGCGCACCCAAATGCGATGCCACAAAGCCCTGCGCAGCTTTGATGCAGGTGGACAGAATTGTTTGATTCTTTAATTGATGGAACGCAATTGGCGAGGTAATCGCCACAACAACCTTCAGAGAAGGTGTCATGAAATTAGGAAGCTAGAACCTCGTCAAGGATTACTGCAGCCTTTTCTTCATCAGTGCGCTCTGCAAGAGCGAGCTCTGAAACTAGGATCTGCTTCGCCTTGGCGAGCATGCGCTTTTCTCCTGCTGAAAGACCGCGGTCTAGATCGCGACGGTAAAGATCGCGAACAACTTCGGCAACCTTAATAACATCACCTGAAGCAAGCTTTTCTAGATTTGCCTTGTAGCGACGAGACCAGTTTGTTGGCTCTTCTGTGTATGGCTGGCGCAATACGCTAAATACGCGATCAAGGCCGGCTGAATCAACAACGTCACGAACACCGACTAGATCCACATTGTCTGCAGGAACGCGGACCGTTAGATCGCCTTGAGCAACTTTTAACACTAGGTAGGTCTTTTCTTCACCCTTGATCACACGAGTTTCAATAGCTTCGATTAATGCTGCCCCGTGGTGAGGATAAACAACGGTTTCGCCGACCTTAAATGTCATGTGATGCCCTTCGCTAGAGGGTCAATTCTACCAGCATTCTGAGAATCAGAAAACCCGGTAAAAGTAGCGTCATTCACTACTAATTTGATGTGAGACAATTGCGCCTATGCGTCGCACACTTTCTGCATTAGCAATTGCATCACTTGCTGTCTCATTAACTGGATGTGGAGCTGGTTTAAACGCCGAGACTCGACGAATTGCACAGGTAACTGATGGCTCAGAGGGTTCAATCATCTCAACAGAGAACAACATCCGTGTGGTGAACCTGCTTGTGGTTGCTGCAGAGGGTGGAACAGGTGTTCTTGTCGGAACTGTTGTCAGCGCCTCCGATATTGAGGATTCATTGCTCGGCGTTGCCATTAACGGCACAGTCGTTCAGTACACAGGTAAGAAGAATCTGCCTAAGAACTCACCAATTATCTTTGAAGGCCCACGTGCAAACGCTAAAGCTGTTCTAACCGGCTTTGGTGCAGAGGCTGGAACTTATGTTCGCGTGACTATGTTCTTTGCTCGCGCTGGTGAAATTACCGAAGATGTTCTAGTTCGCGAGAACAAGGATGAGTACGCAGGAGTTACAGCTGGTGGGGTATTAGCAACAACAACCGCCTCGCCTTCACCAACACCAACTGCAAATAACTAAGACTTACTTCTTTCCCTGATTTGCAACAGCTGCGATCGCTTCCTTTGCAGCCTCAGGATCTAGATACTCGCC
>CAYMNN010000099.1:0-2891 GCA_964391815.1 uncultured Candidatus Planktophila sp. | reverse complement strand
TGTGAGCCCGGGCAACTAAACCCGGACTCACAGATCAACAATGGTGAGATTACTTTTTCTCGTCCTTCGCATGTCCGTGAGGTGTATCCCCATCTGTAATGCGTCCAGCGTGAGCATGAGCTGATGGATCCTTTTTAACCTTAATCAAGCTTGCGATCGTTGAGACAATCAAAATTGTGGCAATGACTGCAAGGCTAACCAGGGTTGGGATCTTAGGAACTTCATACCAAATCTCGTGTACGTAAGTCATGATCAACTTAACGCCGATAAACATCAAAATGATTGATAGACCAAGTGATAGGTAAACCAACTTGTCTAGCAGACCCTTGAGCAAGAAGTACAGTGCTCGAAGTCCGAGCAAAGCAAATGCATTAGCCGCGAATACTAGGAACGGCTCTTGGGTTACTCCAAATGTTGCCGGAATTGAATCAAGTGCGAACAGCAAGTCAGTTGATGCAATTGCAATCATTACCAAGAACATTGGTGTTGCGATGCGCTTGCCATTTTGGCGAGTGAAAATCTTTGAACCATCGTATTCATCGGTCATAGCGATGCGTTTTCTTACGATCTTCACTAGCTTGTTATCTTCAGGGGAAGGATCCTCATCCCAGTGCTTGAACAGACCCACACCGGTCCAGATCAAGATTGCACCGAAGATTACGAAAGTAAAGCTAAATGCTGCGAGCGCTGCTGCACCTACTGCAATAAAGATTGCGCGTAAGACAAGTGCCAGAATTACACCGAACATCAATACGCGTTGGTGATAGATAGAAGGAACTGCGAATTGCGCCAAGATAATAATAAAGACGAAGAGATTATCTACCGATAGAGATTTCTCTACTAAGTACGCTGCAAAGTATTCGGTTCCAAATTGTGAACCAGCGGTTTGCCAAACCCACACACCAAAAGCGATTGCCACACCGATGTAGAAAATCGACCAAATGGCGGCTTCTTTGAAAAGAACATCATGAGGTTTACGGCTTACGGTAAGCAGATCGACAACGATCAAAGCAAGAATTGCGCCAACTACGAGCGCCCAAGTTAAAAGCGATACATCCATGAATACACCTAATTTCGTTAAAGGGGCCAGGTGCCAAGGTCTCCCTCAACCATTAGCTATTTACTAGCCAACTGGTCGCAGCTCCGGGATATTGCTATCCGTATTGACGAAGATGCCGAACGAGGTACTCCCCTTAACGTAGGTGAATAGTAGGTTGACAGAAATGTGCGCGCAAATTGAAACGCGTAAATAACGCCCTTTATCTTGTATTAAGCCTGTGAATAGGCCACAGTTCACGAATGCAAACAGGTAGAAGCGTTGTTTATGCCAGAAATGGTGGGGCGGCAGCAAGTCAGCCCTTGGCGGTCAGTGCGGCAATTTCCATCCTTAAAGAAGGTGGCTCATTTATTGATGCTGCGATCGCCCTGAGTTCAGTTTTGTGTGTCGTCGAACCTGGTGCTTCTCATTTAGGTGGAGATGCATTTTTAGTGACCCACCATGCAGCCAGCAAGACCAATCTGGCATTTAACGGCAGTGGAGAAGGTTCGCACGCCGCAACCCCCGAAAATTATAAAGATGGAATTCCGATGCATGGATACAAATCAGGAACAGTTCCTGGTTTGGTATCAACCTGGTTTGAAGCTCACGAGCGCTATGGAAAATTGCCATTTGCAACCTTGTTAGAGCAAGCAATTGATTATGCTGACAATGGTTTCCCAGCAAATACTGGATTCGTTCGCCGAATCGCTGGACATTTGAAATTGACTCCGGATACTCAAGTTTTCAAAGATATGGGTATCGATGTCAATGTGCAGGTTGGCGAATTAGTTATTCAAAAAGATTTAGCTCGATCACTTCGAGAAATCGCAGATGGTGGACGCGCAGCTTTTTACCAAGGTCGGATTGCCCAGCAACTAATTAAGGGCTCTGAAGGTTGGTTTAACGAGAACGACCTTAAAGCTCACACGACTCGTGTGCTCGCTCCATTGGCGGTTAATTATCGTGACATCACTGTTTATGGGCAACCTCCCCCAACACAGGGAATGATCTTGATGGAGGAACTTTTGCTCAATGAGCGCTTTGATATTGCGGCATTGTCAGAGGCGGATCGAATCCATGTTGGAGTTGAATCCAAAAAGATTGGTTTCGCTGATCGAAACGCAATTCTGGGTGATCCTGAATTCATCGCAGTTAATACCGAAAAAATTCTTTCTAAGTCACACATTGACCAACGAGTAAGCCAGATATCAATGGATTTTGCAGGACATGATGTTGCACCTTTCAACGAAGGTAGCGATACCACCTACTTTTTAGTGGCAGATTCTGAAGGCAACGCCGTTTCCTGGATTCAGTCGGTTTTCCATGGCTTTGGAAGTTCATGGGTTATTCCAGAAACAGGAATCATTTTGAACAACCGATTAACCGGATTTTTGCTTGATCCACAATCACCAAACATCATTGCACCAGGCAAGCGCCCTGCACATACTTTGAATGCGTTCACCGCAGTGCGCCCAGATGGAACTTTGTATCTTGTGGGTGGAACACCGGGTGCAAACATCCAAGTTCAATCTAATTTGCAGTTGATTACAAACATGGTTGATCTGAAGATGAATGTGCAAGAAGCAACAGAAGCTCCGCGCTGGCAACACCTAAACGCTTCTGGGCAAAGCTCGGAAGAAGAAAAAGGGCTCGGTGTTCTTGAAATTGAAAACCGCGTTTCAGAGCAAGTCTTTGAACAATTGCGTGCAAAGGGGCATGAAGTTAAAGCGCTACCTGCATGGGGACATGGATCTTCAGTTCAAATGATGGAAGTCCTAGCTAACGGAACCTTTGCATTTGGATCAGACCCTCGTTGCGAAGGTCACGCTTCAGGAATTTAAAGAGAAGCGAA
>CAYMNN010000098.1:0-2920 GCA_964391815.1 uncultured Candidatus Planktophila sp. | reverse complement strand
ATTCCAGATCTCAAGGGTGGCGCAGCAGGTCGAGGCGCTTGGCTCCACAAGAAATGTGCAGAAGTTGCGATAGCTCGAAACGCTTTTCGTTTTGCCTTCAAGCAAGAAGATGCGGTCGATGTATCGGAACTTCTGAAATTTCTACAGCAGTACTAACTATCAACGAATGGATATGAAAGTTATGAAACTCAAATGAGCTCGTTAGAACTATGAGGTCGTTCAACTAAGGCTTGCATTTGAGAAATGCGGGCCAAGACAGGAGAAATGTGTCAAAGGTCCGCGTACATGAGTTGGCAAAACAACTCGGTATGGAGAGCAAGGTTGTTCTTGCAAAACTCCAAGAAATGGGCGAGTTTGTTCGCTCCGCATCATCAACAGTAGAAGCGCCAGTTGTGCGCAAGCTGATCGAAATGTATCCCGATGCAAAACCGGTCGAGGAGAAAAAGCCTGTCAAAAAGGCCGCGGCTAAGAAAGCTGCTGCAAAGCCAAAGGGTGAAGTCAGCGCTGAACAAGCTGCAGAACTTGCAGCAGAACTCGGCGTAGATATTGAAGCGCTTAAGCTTGAGCAAGCTAAGGCGATTGCAAATAAGGAAGAAGCTGCAAAGCATGAAGCTGCCGATCGCGCGGCAGAAAATGGCGTAACTCCTCCTGCTTCAACTTCAAAGCCAGCTGCGCCGGCACCTCGTCCAGGAAACAATCCATTTTCTTCTGGTGGCGCAGTTCCGCGTCCACCACGACCAGGTAACAATCCATTTTCAACTGGTGGCGCAGTTCCACGCCCACCACAACGACCAGCTGGTTCACAGGGAACTGGTGCACCACGTCCAGGAATGGCGGGTTCACGTCCAGGTTCTGTGCGTCCAGGTTTTGCTGCACGTCCAGGTGCGCCGCGTCCTGCATCTGGTGGTTCAGGTTTTTCACCACGTCCAGGAAGTTCGCCCGCATCATCTTCTCCTTATAAATCAAATACACCAGGAGCTGGAGCACCAAGTGGTGGTCCACAACGTCCCGGTGGCGGTCGCCCACCACAACGCGGTGGCGCTGGCGGTGCATTTGGAAAGAATGCAAGCAAGAAGTCAGGACGTAAACAAAAATCACGTAAGGCTTTACGCGATGAATTCGACAATATGCAGGCACCACAACTTGGTGGCGCAGTTATTCCTCACGGCGATGGCAAGACGCCAATTCGTATGCGCCGTGGAGCTTCATTGGCAGATTTTGCAGACAAGATTGGTGCAGATCCAGCAGCATTAGTTGCAGCGTTATTCCACTTAGGTGAAATGGTTACGGCAACACAATCAGTTGATGCAGATACCTTTGAAATTCTCGGTGTTCAACTGGGCTATGACATTCAAATTGTTAGCCCTGAAGATGAAGACCGTGAACTTCTCCAAGACTTTGATATCGATCTTGCAGGTGAGATTTCTGATCTTGATCCAGAATCATTGGTGGCGCGTCCGCCTGTTGTAACTGTTATGGGTCACGTTGATCACGGTAAGACATCGCTGCTTGATGCGATTCGTAAGTCAGAAGTCATGAAGGGTGAAGCTGGCGGAATCACGCAGCACATTGGTGCTTACCAAATTCACCATGACCACGATGGCGTTAATCGCGCAATTACATTTATCGATACACCAGGTCACGAAGCGTTTACAGCGATGCGTGCTCGTGGTGCCAAGGTAACTGACATTGCCGTTCTTGTTGTGGCAGCAGATGACGGAATCATGCCTCAGACGATTGAAGCGCTTAACCACGCACAGGCTGCAGATGTTCCAATCGTTGTAGCAGTGAATAAGGTTGATAAAGAAGGTGCAAACCCGGACAAGGTTCGCCAGCAATTAACCGAATACAACTTGATCGCTGAAGAATACGGCGGCGACACAATTTTCGTAAATGTTTCAGCGAAGTCAGGTATCGGTATCGATCAACTCATCGATTCAATCTTGCTTACAGCAGATGCAGCAATCGATCTTCGTGCAATCGCAGAAGATGATGCTCGCGGTGTTGCGATTGAAGCCCATCTCGATCGCGGTCGTGGACCAGTTGCAACAGTTCTTGTGCAACGTGGAACTCTAAAGATCGGTGATGCAATTGTTGCTGGTAGTGCATTCGGTCGTGTTCGTGCGATGTTGGATGAGAATGGTGACAACGTAGAAACTGCAGGACCATCTCGTCCGGTTCAGGTTCTAGGTTTCACATCTGTTCCAAGTGCGGGTGATACTTTCCTCGTTGCAGATGAAGACCGTACTGCGCGTCAGATTGCTGAAAAGCGTCAAGCTGCAGAGCGAAATGCTCAGCTTGCTAAAGCTCGTAAGAAGGTTTCACTTGAAGACTTCATGGAGCAATCCAAGATTTCTACGCTCAACCTTATTCTTAAGGGTGACGTAAGCGGATCTGTAGAAGCGCTAGAAGATGCATTGATGCAGTTGGATGTTGGCGCTGAAGTTGATCTTCGCGTTATTCACCGCGGCGTCGGTGCAATCACAAAGAGTGACATCACTTTGGCATCTGCATCTACTGCGGTTGTAATCGGCTTTAACGTTAAGCCTGAACCACAAACTGCAATCTTTGCTGATCAAGAAGGCGTCGAAGTTCGTTTCTACTCTGTCATTTATAACGCCATTGAAGAGATCGAAATGTCTCTTAAGGGCTTGCTTAAGCCAGAGTACGAAGAAGCGATTATTGGTTCGGCCGAAGTTCGTGAGATCTTCAAATCTTCAAAGGCTGGAAACATCGCTGGATCTGTCGTTAAGGATGGAGTCATCCGTCGTAACGCTAAGGCCCGAATTCTGCGTGATGGCGTTGTCTTGGTTGATAACCTCACTATTGATTCACTCAAGCGCTTTAAGGATGATGCAACTGAAGTCCGTGAAGGATTTGAGTGCGGTATTGGCCTTGGAAACATGAAGGAGATCGCACC
>CAYMNN010000097.1:1580-2960 GCA_964391815.1 uncultured Candidatus Planktophila sp. | reverse complement strand
CGAGCGCGATGTTGCTCGACAGGCCCGTTTGGTACGAATAGAACGGTCAGGATCAGGAGCCCGCTCACGATTAATCCTGGGAGATTCGTGGTGATGCTCTCTGAGGTCCCAAGTCTGTGGGCAATTACATCAGCAATTTCAGGAATTATCACTAGTACGAAAGCTCCAACGATGACGCCACCGAGGGTCGTAATTCCCGCCAAAACTGCGCCAGTAAGGACAGCAAAGGAAAGCCCCAGCGGAAATGCGCTCGGCGAAACGGTGCCAATAGTCATCGCAAGCATTGCCCCAGCCAACCCGGCGATACCCGCGCTAATTGTGAATGCTAAAACCTTAGATCTGGCTGTGTTGATGCCAGCAAGTTGAGCTGCAACTTCATGACCTCGACCAGCTCTCCATGCACGGCCATAACGTGAGTTCAAAATGTTTCGAACTGTCCACGTTGAAATCAGTGCAGCTAATGCCGCAATCCAAAAGAACCATTTGTACTGTGTGAAATCTTCACCCAAGGAAAGTGGTGGGAATCCAACATCAAAAATTAAACCTTGTTCACCCCCCAAGACAGAAAACTGATTTGCAAGTGATGGCAGACCAATTGCCAGAGCCAAAGTTGTTCCTGCCAAATACGGTCCTGACAATCGCGCTGCTGCTGCACCTAACAGCGCACCAGCTATTGCTGCAGCCAACACTGCGACTACAAAACATAAAAGGATTGGCAGGTTGTATTCAATTCGCAAGACCGCTGCGGCATATGCTCCAACTGCCATCAGTGCTCCGTGACCTAGTGAAACCTGTCCCGAATATCCTGTTAACAAAATTATTGAAGAGATCGCAATTACATATACCGCAATTGATGCGCCTTGGTAAACACGAAGCTCATCTACCCAGCCACTTAAAAAGTAAAGAACGACTCCGCCAAGAATAAACAGCACTAGGTGCGTACTTTCTTTCTTGGTCTTATGTGATTCTTTTTTCTTAAGCACGGCGACCCGCCTTCACTCCGATGATTCCCTGAGGGCGGACAAACAAGACCGTCAACAAAACGATGAATGGTGCAATAAAGAACAGACCGCTGCTGATGTACATCAAAACAAATGAAATGGTGATTCCGAGGAATAAACCACCAAGAACTGCGCCGAGCAAGCTATCTAATCCACCAATGACTGCGGCAATAAAGCCTGAAACGAGAAGTAATGAAAATTCAATTGAATCTGGAGAGAAAGTTCCATTTCCATTGACGGTTTGGAAAAGACCTGCGACCGCGCCTGCAGCACCTGCCAGCGCCCAGCCAAGAGTGCGAACTGCATCAACTCTGATACCTGAAAGGCGTGCAATTTCAGGTGCGTGGGCTGAAGCTCTAAGAGCTAAACCAAGGTTGGT
>CAYMNN010000097.1:0-1480 GCA_964391815.1 uncultured Candidatus Planktophila sp. | reverse complement strand
ATTAATACCCCAAATATGCAGCGCGGACTGCAGGATCTTCCATCAATGCTTGTGCATGATTAACAGCAACAACTTTTCCTAAATTCAAAACAATTCCAAGGTCGGCAATCTTTAATGCACCCATCGCATTTTGTTCTACAAGTAAAACCGTTAATCTCATTTGAGTAGTCAAATCTTTAATCGTTTGAAAAATTTGTTCGACAACAAGTGGAGCCAAACCTAAAGATGGCTCATCGAGTAACAGCAGTTTGGGCTTGGACATAATTGCGCGGCCGATCGCAAGCATCTGACGCTCTCCGCCAGATAAGGTGTCAGAACGTTGACCAATGCGCTCACCTAAACGAGGGAAAATGTCGACTACTTGGTTCAAAGACTCTTTCATCTCTTTGCCATCTTTACGCCAAATTGCGCCTAGTTCAAGATTTTCTTTAACAGTTAATTCGGGAATTACTGACTTACCTTCAGACACATGCGAAATTCCCATACGAACTAATTTTTCAGGACGTGTGCCCGTAATTGTTTCGCCCATCCAGTTGACTACTCCGTGGGTTGGCTTATTGAGCCCAGATAATGCGCGAAGCAGGGTTGTTTTTCCTGCCCCATTTGAACCAATGATTGCAGCCAGCTTGCCAGTGGGAACAGCTAAAGAAACTTGGTTGACGGCGCAAATTGCACCGTGATGCACAGTTAAGTTAGAAACATTAAGCGACATTGTTGCTTCCTGTTCCAAGATAAGCAGCCATAACAGCTGGATCGCGACGCACGGTTTCAGCATCGCCACTAGCAATTACTTCACCGAAGTTTAGAACGTATAACTTGCTACAAACGGACATGACAACATCCATATGGTGTTCAACAAGAAGCACAGACATATCAACACTTAAATTCTTAATCAGTGCATTCATCCATTCGATGTCTTGCGTACCAAGACCACCGGCCGGTTCGTCGAGCATCAAAATTGTTGGTTCGCTAACAAGTGCTCGTGCGATCGCTACGCGCTTAGTGTCTGGGTAAGACAAAGTATCTGCACGGCGATGTGCAATTCCACCGGCATAGACGCGCTCTAATGCAACCCGAGCCTTGTCTCTAATTTGATTTTCATCTTTTCTATTGCGACCAAGAGCTGCAGAAATCAAACCAGTGGTTGCAAGGTGTTGAGCACCGATCATGACATTTTCTAAAACCGTTAAGTCACCAAAAAGCCCGACGCCTTGCAAAGTACGAGCAATACCTAAATCAACTAACTCATGTGGCTTGGGGAAATCACTCTTCTTGCCATTGAGATGAAGTTCCCCTGAATCTGGAGTTACTAAACCGCACAATGCATTAAACAAAGTTGTCTTGCCGGCACCGTTAGGACCAATTAATCCAACTACTTCATTTTTTGCGATCTCTAAATAGACATCATTGAGTGCCCGAAGTCCGCCGAAGGAGACATTAACTCGTTCGACTTGCAGCGCTGCAGTATTAGTAGACATGA
>CAYMNN010000096.1:0-2977 GCA_964391815.1 uncultured Candidatus Planktophila sp. | reverse complement strand
AGCGCGCTGCAACTGCAGCGGCTCTCGAGAGCGCTAAGGGTGCAATTAGATCTGCCCTTGGGCGCGAACTGGGTCTTCGCATAACACCGAGCATCGAATTTTTTGAAGATGGCTTGCCAGAGAGTGCTAAAGCCCTAGATTCACTTCTTGAAAAAGTACATGAGCAAGATGCTCAAGTAGCTGCGCTTCGAAAGAATGCGCAGTATGCAGGGGGAGAAGATCCTTACAAAGCACCACGTGTTATTGAAGATTAATTGTGACCCAAACAATCTACGGGCATGGCTTTTTGGTTGTAGATAAAGAACCAGGCATGACGAGCCATGATGTTGTGGCAATTGCACGAAGAGCTTTGAATACAAGAAAAGTTGGTCACGCCGGAACGCTGGATCCAATGGCTACCGGCATCTTGGTGCTTGGCTTTAATAATGGCACACGTCTTTTGCAGTACATCACCGATGGTGACAAGAGTTACCAAGCAACAATAGTTTTAGGCGCATCAACAATTACTGATGATTTTGAAGGCGCTGTGATTGCTACTACTGATGCATCAAAGATCACTGATGATCAGATTCATGCAGAGTTAGCCACCATGCGTGGAACTTTTATGCAGCGACCAAGTTCAGTTTCTGCAGTAAAGGTTGATGGTGAGCGAGCCTATGATCGAGTTCGCGCCGGTGAAGATGTTGTACTTGCATCCAGAGAAGTAACAATTTCACAGCTAGATGTTTTAGCTATTAGACACAGTGGTACCAAGATTGAAATAGATATTGAAGTAACGTGCTCTGCCGGAACATATATTCGCTCGATCGCCAGAGATTGTGGGGATGCGCTCAAGGTTGGTGGACACTTGTCTGCCTTACGACGTACGCGGGTTGCTGGTTTTGGTCTAACTGGCGCGGTTTCACTTGCTGCCTTAAAGGCAGGCGAATTTTCTACTTTGGATTTAGCAGATGTTGCGCGCTCTACTTTTCCTGTCCGAGAAATCTCATTAGATGAAAAACTTGAACTTTCCTTTGGCAGAACACTTGCTCCCAACTCAGCCGGAGGAATTCATGCAGGTATTTCCGGCTCCAATGAATTAATTGCTTTACTCAACAATGTCGATGGCAAGGCTAAACCGATCGCAGTGTTTGCGGCAGCACACTGACTCATGCGTGCTGAGAATCTGAGATAATAAGCAAATGAGCATCGTTGTAATCGGGAACTTTGATGGAGTCCATAAAGGACACCAGCAGATCCTCAACCGTGCCAAAGCCCTTGCTGGTGATGAAAAAATCATCGCTCTTACTTTTGATCCACATCCAGTTTCTATCTTTGCACCCGATAGAGCTCCGACACTTTTGACAGTTTTGACCGACAAGATCGAGCTGCTCAAGATCCACAACGCCGATCAAGTGGCGGTCATAAAGTTCACTAAAGAGTTTGCTGCTATGGCTCCCGAAGATTTCGTTAATAAAGTTTTAATCGAACAGCTTAAAGCAACTATTGTCATAGTCGGAGCAAACTTTACATATGGGTTTAAGGCCGCAGGAAATGTAGATTCCCTGGCAAAGCACAGTGAATTTGAAACAGTTGTTTTAGATTTACAAGCTGAAGATAATGAGAACATTTCATCAACCAGAATTCGAAAGGCTATCGTTGATGGCAATGTCGAAGCTGCTCGCGAAATGCTAACTAGACCCCACCGCCTTGACGGCATCGTTGTTCATGGTGAAAAACGCGGTCGAGAAATTGGATATCCAACAGCAAACCTTGGCAACATCGATGGGCAAACAATTCCGGCAGATGGTGTTTATGCTGGTTGGTTAACTGTCGGTATTGATCGTTGGCCAGCTGCAATTTCAATCGGAACTAATCCAACTTTTGAAGGTGTTCGTGGTCGCCAAGTAGAGGCTTACGCTTTAGATCAAAAAGATTTAGATCTTTACACGAAATCTGCAACTATTGAATTTGGCTGGCGACTTCGCGATACCTTGAAATTTGATGGTCTGGAACCTTTGCTGGAACAGATGGCCAAGGATTGCCAAGAGGCTCGTCGTTTGACCGAGTTATAAGCGGGGGATTTACCCCGATTTCATACTTATCCAGCCTGACTGTTACCCTTGCCCTTCAATCGAGTTAGCGAGTTTCTCGTGAGTCAAACCGAGAAGCCCTCGTGCTCAGTACATAAGGAGAACAAGAAATGGCATTAACACCAGAAGTAAAGAAGGAAATCATTGCTCAGTACGGTTCTACCCCTACTGACACAGGATCACCTGAAGCACAGGTAGCGCTACTTTCAAAGAGAATTGATCAGATCACTGATCACTTGAAGGCTAACCCACATGATCACCACAACCGTCGTGGTCTTTTGTTGTTAGTTGGTCGTCGTCGTCGCATCCTTCAATACCTAGCGAAGACAGATATCAACCGTTACCGCGCAATTATCGAGAAGCTCGGTATTCGCCGCTAATTAAGTACAACCAATCTGCCGCAGAGCGATGGTCCTCGGTAGTGGTTTCCGCGCAAGCACTCTTTAACAGAGGAAGTGCGCGTGAACTTCGATCGAAGATTCATTCTCTCGGCAGATTACAAAGCGCAACAAATGTGTCGCGCTTTTCAATCTAAAAAGAGGAGGACCCATGGAGGGTCAAGAGGTTCAGTCAGCCGTTGCAGTAATTGATAACGGAAAGTTCGGAAAACGAGAGATTCGTTTTGAAACAGGTCGCCTAGCGCGCCAGGCAGCAGGAGCTGCAGCAGTTTACTTAGATGATCAAACAATGATTTTCTCAGCAACAACTGCATCAAAGACACCTAAGGATCAATTTGATTTCTTTCCTTTAACAGTTGATGTTGAAGAAAAGATGTATGCAGTTGGTCGTATCCCAGGATCATTCTTCCGTCGTGAAGGTCGTCCATCAGAGGATGCAATTCTTACCTGTCGTTTGATCGATCGCCCGCTACGTCCATCATTTGTTAAGGGACTTCGTAATGAAGT
>CAYMNN010000095.1:0-3017 GCA_964391815.1 uncultured Candidatus Planktophila sp. | reverse complement strand
TTGTTCAGCAATTGATTCCACAAGCTGAATGGACAAATCTGTCTCAGCGCATGATTTGGCATGGACGTAGAATTTGTCATGCACGCAAACCGGCGTGTGGTGCATGCCCAGTAGCAAAAATCTGTCCAAGTGTTGGAATAGGTGAGATGGATAAAGAGAAAGCATTACTGTTGGTAAAGACAGACAAGGATTTCAGATGAAGAAGGCATTGCTTGCTGCAGCATTACTTTTGCTGACCGCATGTTCTTCATCAACGCCATTTGTGCAAGGCGAAGTTGTTTCCTGCGAATCGATATCACAAGCTGCAAACTTCACGGGCGGAATCACAATGGATTGTCTTGATGGCACAGCAGGTGCTCAATTAGGTGGCTTGCGTGGGCCAATGGTTGTTAATGTCTGGGGTTCTTGGTGTGGACCATGCAAGGAAGAAATTCCAGTTCTTCGCGCCTTTCATGAACGCGCTAAAGACAAAGTTCAATTAATTGGCGTCGATGTTGAAGAAGCAAGCATTGAAGATGGCCGTACCTTTGTAGAGCAAAATGGAATTACTTGGCCCAATTTGTATGACTCAGATGGTCGCTCCCGCGAATACTTTGGCATGGGTGTACCTGTTACCTGGTTTATTGCTGCCGATGGCAGCGTTGCTCATAAACACATCGGAATCATCAATGATCTAGATGAAATTCTCACCCTCACTGAAAAACATTTGGGTGTGCGTCTTTAATCCTCATCCTTTGAACTATGTAAACCCTCTGAAATCAACTTCATTACGTTGGGATCAGCAAGAGTTGTTGCATCTCCTACCTGACGGTTTTCAGCCACATCCTTAAGTAAGCGACGCATAATCTTGCCGCTTCGTGTCTTTGGTAATTCAGCTACAACCAAAATCTGGCGAGGTTTTGCAATTGCGCCAATTTCTTTAGCGACGTGATTGCGCAGCTCGGTTACTAATTCTTCGCCACTTGCGTGTGCAATTCCTCCGCGCAAGATAACGAAGGCAACAATTCCCTGACCTGTCATTGCATCTTGAGCACCTACAACTGCTGCTTCTGCAACAGCTTCATGCGAAACAAGTGCTGATTCAACTTCGGTTGTTGAAATTCGGTGACCTGAAACATTCATTACATCGTCAACACGACCCAATAACCAGATTGCGCCATCTTTATCTAACTTTGCGCCATCTCCGGCAAAGTAGATTCCTTTAAATCGCGACCAATAGGTTTCTTTGTAGCGCTCATCTTCGCCCCAAACACCACGCAACATTCCGGGCCATGGTTTATCAAGAATTAAGAAACCACCGTGACCTTTTGCAACAGGGTTTGCATTGTCATCAACAACGACCGCACTGATTCCCGGAATAGCTGTCATCGCTGATCCAGGTTTAGTTGCAGTTACCCCAGGCAAAGGTGAAATCATGATTCCACCAGTTTCTGTTTGCCACCAAGTATCAACAATTGGGCAACGATTTCCACCAATTACTTCTCGGTACCACATCCACGCTTCAGGATTAATTGGTTCACCGACCGAACCTAGTAAGCGAAGTGATGATAAGTTAAATTTATTTGGAAACTCATCGCCCCATTTCATCCATGTTCGGATTAATGTTGGAGCGGTATACAAAATAGTTACGCCGTACTTTTCAATCAATTCAAAGATTCGACCTTTGTGTGGCGTATCTGGTGTTCCTTCATACATAACCTGCGTTGCACCATTAATTAATGGGCCGTAAACAATGTAACTGTGGCCGGTAATCCAACCAACATCTGCGGTGCACCAATAGACATCGGTTTCAGGCTTGATATCGAAAACAATGCGATGCGTATAAGCCGCCTGTGTTAAATAACCACCAGTTGTATGAAAAATTCCCTTTGGTTTTGCAGTAGTTCCGGATGTGTACAAAATGAATAATGGGTGCTCAGAATCAAAGCTTTCAGCGGTATGTTCGGCTGATTGTCGATCTACAAGCTCATGCCACCAGATATCAGTTGCAGAATTCCAGGCAGTCTCTTGTTTTGTACGCTGAACAACTAAGACTTTCTTTACATTGTGCTTACCCTTAAGCGCTTCATCTACTGCTGGCTTTAGCGCAAAAGCTCCACCTTTGCGAAAGCCACCATCAGCGGTGATAACCAACTTTGCATCTGCATCTTGAATTCGAGATAACAATGCTTCGGCTGAGAATCCTCCAAAGACGACTGAATGAGCTGCGCCAATACGAGCACATGCCAACATCGCAATTGCAGCCTCTGGAATCATTGGCATGTAAATCGCAACACGATCTTTAGCTTGAATTCCTAATTCGATAAGTGCGTTTGCCGTTTTCTTAACTTCTGTTAACAACTGTGCGTAAGTAATTGTTCGAGTGTCACCTGGCTCGCCTTCGAAATGAAAAGCAACTCGGTCTCCGCGACCTTCAATGACGTGTCGATCCAATGCATTAAAGGAAGCGTTGATCTTTCCGCCGACAAACCATTGTGCATATGGCGCATCCCACTGAAGTGTTTGTGTCCAAGGAGTTTGCCAAGTTAAAGCGTTAGCTTGTTGATCCCAAAAAGCCAATCGATCTTTTTCGGCCAAGTCGTAAAGAGCTGCTGTGGCATTGGCCTGGGCTGCAAATTCGACAGTAGGTGCGAATTCGCGTTCCTCATTGAGCAGGTTCTCTAAAGATTCGTGATCTTGACTCATAACGCTAGAGGTTACCGCTTCACCATTGTTATCAACAGAGAAATGGTGATTGATTTTTTAAGTGTGCGCTGGCCTGAAGATGTCTCGACGGAAAGGAGATGCAATGTTGACTTCATTTATTCTGGCTCTAATCAAGCTTTTGAGTAACCCGGTGTTGGTGGCGGCCCTAGCTAAGTTCTTGGCCAACGCCTTGAAAACCGTAAGTTAGAGGGTAAATCCCACACATGAAGGCCCTCCCAGCACTGTGCGCGGAGGGTCTTTTTGTGCCATAGGGGCCAAGGTGAGAGGATTGGTCGTAAGCCTCTAGACGACTCAACGAAGCGCTCAGTCTA
>CAYMNN010000094.1:0-3028 GCA_964391815.1 uncultured Candidatus Planktophila sp. | reverse complement strand
CTTGCAACGACATCAGTTGCAGTTCTAGAACTTCGTGCAGGAATCATTATTGGTTCGGGCTCTGCCAGCTTTGAAATGTTGCGTCACTTAACCCACCGCTTGCCGATTATGACAACGCCTAAATGGGTAATGAACAAGACGCATCCAATTGCAATTCGCGATGTTCTGTATTACTTAAAGGGTGCGGCACACCTAGAAAAGCCAGTCAACAAAGTCTTTGATATCGGTGGCCCCGAAGTCTTGTCTTATGCCGACATGATGCAAAAGTTTGCCAAGCTATCTGGATTAAAAAAGCGCTGGATTATTCGGGTTCCAGTTTTAACGCCAGGGTTATCTAGTTTATGGATTGGTTTAGTAACACCTGTGCCAACCGCTTTGGCACGCCCACTTGTTGGTTCGTTGATCAGCGAAGTAGTTGCCGATCCTGCAAAAAGTATTGATACGTTGATTCCAAAGCCAGCAGAAGGCTTAATTGATGTAGAAAACGCAATTCAATTAGCACTTTCAAAGATCACAACCCATAACGTTGAAACACGTTGGTCTGATGCAACGATGCCAACTGCGCCGTGGCAAAAAGCACAAGGTGATCCTGATTGGGCTGGCGAAATGGTTTTGCGTGATCGTCGTGAAAAAATTACCGATGTCCCAGCAGAAAATGTTTGGCGCCAAGTCGAACGTATCGGTGGTGACAATGGTTGGTTTGGTTCAGATTTCTTATGGTGGGCACGTGGTGTGCTAGATCGATTCTTAGTTGGTGGCGTTGGTTTACGTCGTGGACGTCGTGATCCAGATTTCTTGCGCGTTGGCGAAAGTTTAGATTTTTGGCGAGTAGAAGAACTTGAACCAGGTCGCAGATTAAAGCTGTATGCCGAAATGGTTTTGCCCGGAAAAGCATGGCTTGAATTCACTGTTACTCGCGAAAATGGAAAGACCAAGATTGTTCAAGAAGCAACATTTAATCCTCGTGGATTAGGTGGACAGTTGTATTGGTATGCAGTCTCGCCATTTCATTTATTTGTGTTTCCAACAATGCTTCGAAATATTGTGAAGAAGGCCAGGATTAATGCATGAGTTCACCCCTGCAGTAGAAGAACTTGCTGCAGAGATTTTGAAGTACAGTCTTGAACGTTTAAAGGATGATCCACCACTAGATGGTCCACGATCAGCCGAAGATTTATTCCAGGAAGTTGGCAACACAATTACCGCCAAAGGTTTAGGCGGACATGAAGCACTGGCAGTTTTTACAAATGTTTTAGCTAAGGCGTGTATTTCGACGGATCATCCGCGCAACCTAGCTTTCATTCCATCGGCGCCTAGTGAATACGCCAACCTCTTTGATTTAGTGGTCGGTGCAAGTGCTTTGTATGGGGGATCCTGGCAAGAAGGAGCAGGTGCGGTCTTTGCCGAAAACCAAGCAATTCAATGGCTGATTGATTTAGCGGGATTGCCAGCAACTGCTGGCGGAGTGTTTGTGCAAGGCGGAACAATTGGAAATCTTTCAGCACTTGTTGTTGCACGTGCCCAGGCACGAAAGAAAGAAACAACAACAGGTCGTTGGGTAATTGCCTGCAGCGAAGAAGCACATTCTTCAATTGCATCGGCAGCAAATGTGATGGATGTCGATATCCTCAAGATTCCCGTTGATTCAAAGGGAAAATTGCAGGGATCCACTGTTGCTCAAGCAATTGATAACTTGCATGCAACGACAAATAATCGCGTTTTTGCAGTGGTAGCAACATCTGGAACAACAAATCTTGGAATTATTGATGACTTAAAGGGCTTAGGTAAAGCTGCACACGATCGTGGAATTTGGTTCCATGTTGATGGCGCTTATGGATTAGCAGCATTGTGTGCCCCATCTGTGCGAAAAGATTTTGATGGAATCGAAAATGCAGATTCCTTTATTGTTGATCCTCATAAGTGGCTGTTTGCACCATATGACGCGTGCGCACTTGTTTATCGCAATCCCGAATTAGCTAAGCAAGCACATTCACAACACGCTTCGTATTTGGATACCTTAAAAGATGACAATTGGTCACCATCTGATTACGCGATTAATTTGACCCGCAGAACTCGTGGTTTACCGTTTTGGTTTTCACTTGCGGCCCACGGAACAGATGCATATGCAGAAGCGATGGAACAAACACTGACAGTTGCACAACAGGCAGCACAATTAGTTCGCAATCATCCAAACCTTGAACTGTTATGTGAACCAGAACTTTCTATTGTTGCCTTTACTCGAAAAGGATGGACGGCTGCTGATTATCAAAAGTGGAGCGATCAACTATTGGAAGATCAAGTGGGATTTATTCCACCTTCGTCACATCACGGACAACCAATATTGCGCTTTGCAATCGTGAATCCTTGGACGAAAATCACAGACATAGAGCTGATTCTTAATAGGCTCTAAATCCCACACTTTTTAATAACCCTGTCATAGGATTTCGGCCATGTCCGCACAAGAAGAGTCAGCGATCAATACTGGCCTGAGCGACCTCGAAGTTCGTATCCTGGATTTTGAAGGCAACTGGTGGCGCTATGCCGGTGCCAAAGAGGCTGCCATCAAGGAACTCTTTGACCTAAACGCCCCTCGTTATTACCAACTGTTAAATGATTTGATCGACCGCGATGACGCACTAGCTGCCTCTCCGATGCTAGTTAAGCGCCTTCGCCGCCTGCGTGAGGCCCGTATGGCCACCCGCGTAGCCCGATAAGCACCTCCAGCCCCCTCGTTTTGCGCCTCGGAAATAAAGGCTCTAGATTTGGCGTTAGCACTCTCGGGGTGCGAGTGATAAAGCGCCCCGCCTAACGAAGTACTAACACAAGGAGCACAACTCATGGCAAAGCAGATTGCCTTTAATGAAGAAGCACGTCGCGGTTTAGAGCGCGGCATGAATATCTTGGCTGATGCGGTCAAGGTAACCCTTGGACCTCGTGGACGTAACGTCGTTCTCGAGAAGAAGTGGGGCGCCCCAACAATTACTAATGATGGCGTTTCCATTGCAAAGGAAATTGAACTTGATGATCC
>CAYMNN010000093.1:0-3087 GCA_964391815.1 uncultured Candidatus Planktophila sp. | reverse complement strand
TACCTCGTTAGCAGTGAGGCGCACTCGACCGGGCTATGCGACGTCTCCTTGTTACGGGGCTAGTTTAGCGCAACGGATTGGTGGTGCCATCCCTGCCTTGTAGGCTAGATATATGGAGAATTCAGATAAAGCTTTAAATACTGGTGCAAAGCGCGTCTACGACGTGGCCCCTTCCGAAATGTTTGCCGAGTTTATGAAAACCGGTTGGGCACCAACTCCTTTAACTGGAATTACTCAAGATGAGGTTATCGCGCACTGCGTTGGTCGTCGCGCAAAGTTATCTGAAGCATTTACTGGTCTTCGTTTAGTTATTCCTAGCGGAGGACCAAAGCAACGTAGCAATGACACTGATTATTTGTATCGTCCACACACAGCTTTTGCTTACTACACAGGCGTGCAAGGTGTTGAAGCGAATCCGGATTCTGTTCTTGTAATGGATCCAACTGATGATGGACACAATCCAATTTTGTTTATCAATCCACGTTCGACCCGTGACACATCTGCTTTTTACACTGATGCGAAAAATGGCGAACTATGGGTAGGTCGTCGCTTTACAACAGGTGAAGCTGCAGAACGCTACGGGATTGAAGTTCGTGAAATTACAGAACTTGAAAAGTTTTTGAAAGGCAAGCGAGCAGCAGTTCTTCGTGGATTTGATGCGCTTGTAGATGCAACAGTTAAAGAGCATGCTCGCGATGCTGAACTTGTTGAATATGTTTCCGTTGCTCGTCTAATTAAAGATCAATATGAAATTGATGAAATGCAAAAGGCTGTAGATGCCACACACCGCGGTTTTAACGACGTGATTCGCGCACTTCCTGCAGCAGTTGCAACACCACGTGGTGAGCGCGTTGTTGAAGCAGCATTCTTTGGTCGTGCACGTATTGAAGGCAACGATCTTGGTTACAACACCATTGCAGCTTCTGGTTCTCATGCGTGTGTGTTGCACTGGAACCGTAATGACGGCGCAGTAAAAATGGGTGACTTACTGTTGCTCGATGCTGGTGTAGAAGTTGATTCTTATTACACCGCCGATATCACCAGAACTTTGCCGATAAGCGGAAAGTTCACACCTGCTCAGCGTGCGCTCTATATGCTGGTTTATGAGGCACAAAAGGCCGGAATTGCTGCGGTTAAGCCTGGTGAAAAATTCTTGGCCATTAACAAAGCAAGTCATACAGTTTTGGCACAAGGCTTGATTGATATGGGAATCCTGACAATGAGTCTGGATGAAATTATGGATCCAGCAGTTGGATTACATAAGCGCTGGACTTTGCACGGTGTCAGCCACATGTTAGGTATGGATGTTCATGACTGCGCTCATGCGCGAGCAGAGCAGTACCGTGATGGAATTCTTGAAGTTGGAATGTGTTTAACAGTTGAACCTGGTTTGTACATCCAGCCTGATGATGAACTATTTCCTGCTGAATATCGTGGAATTGGTATCCGTATCGAAGATGATGTGGTTGTTACCGAAGATGGTTGCTTGAACCTGAGCGAACATATTCCGCATCATCCAGATGAAATTGAAGCTTGGATGGCTTCACTGCGCTAACTGGATTCCGATCCACGCGGCAAGTAATCCAAAACCAAGTGACATTACTAAGTTAACCCACGCTTCTTTATGGCGCTTTAACTCGTATGCAAGGTAAACATCCAACATAAAGGTTGACCAGGTTGTGAAGGCACCTGCAAAACCAATTGCAAAAAGATCAAAACCAGCTTCGACTCTTCCATACGTAAAGCCTAAAAGAAATGATCCAAGAATATTTACGGCAAAAATTCCGTAAGGCTTTGTTGTGTAAGTGCGAATCTTTTGATCAATGATAAATCTCATGGGACCACCAACTGCGGCTCCGAGCAGAATAAGCGTTAATCTCATGAGCGCACCGGAATTAACCTACGTGCCAGAGGCAAAACAACTATTACGGCAATTAGTGAGAAGAAGATGTTCTGTGCCAAAAACAGCATCCCGCCTTCAATTGGTTCAAGTGCGTGAGCAGTAACTGCAGAAAAAGTAGTAAAACCTGCGCAGAAGCCGGGCAGTAAAAGTAAGCGTAATTGGCTGATTCCGCGACGTTCCATCAAAACTAACAAAGCAGAAGCTAAAGCAACCCCAGCAACATTTGCGATCAATGTTCCTTGGCGATCATCCGGAAAGATCCCACCGATTCCGTACCGTGCCAGAGTTCCGGCGACACCGCCGAGTGAAACTAGAACTAAGGAGTTCAGTTGGGTAACGCTTTCTTGCCAAAGCTAGAAACAATAGGCGTGACTATAGAAATGACAATTGCTGCAAAGACTGCAGACCAAAAACTGTTGACATCTAAGCTCTCACTCCAGCGTGCAACTAACATCAAGATCGCGGCGTTAACTACAACAAGGAATAAGCCTAAAGTTAGTATCACTGCAGGAAGTGTGAGCAGTTTAAGTAAAGATCCAAGGGTGGCATTGAGTAATCCAAATAGCAGCGCTACCCACAAATAAGTTGTGAATCCGCCCTTTACATCAATGCCTGGAATCAGCGCGGTTGCTACCCAAAAAGATAGAGCAAGTGCTGCCCAACGAACCAATAACTTCATGAAGAAATTATAAGCCCTCGCGCTTGCGAATCTTTGAACCTAGCCAACGAACTGGATCGTACTTAATGTCCGCAACGCGCTCCTTCATAGGAATGATCGCATTGTCGGTGATCTTGATGTGTTCTGGGCACACTTCTGTACAGCACTTGGTGATGTTACACATTCCAAGACCGTGCTCTTCTTGAGCGGTCTTCTTGCGATTGCGCAAAGTATCCAATGGGTGCATATCTAGTTCTGCGATTCGGATAAAGAATCGAGGACCAGCAAATGACTTCTTGTTCTCTTCGTGATCGCGCACGACGTGACAGACATCTTGGCAAAGGAAACATTCGATGCACTTACGGAACTCTTGTGAGCGCTCAACATCGATTTGTTCCATACGAGCTTCACCTGGAGCAAGATTCTCTGGGTGTGAATAAGCAGGTACTTCCATTGCTTTTTTGTAGTTAAAAGAAACATCTGTAACTAGGTCTTTGATGATTGGGAATGCACGAAGTGGTGTCAC
>CAYMNN010000092.1:0-3141 GCA_964391815.1 uncultured Candidatus Planktophila sp. | reverse complement strand
GATGACATGGACGTTAACTGTGTTCGCGAAAAGAAGCTAACAAACATGCGTGCTTCAGGTACAGATGAATCAGAGCGTTTGATTCCGCCTAAGAAGCTCAACATGGAAGGTGCACTTGAATTCTGTCGCGAAGATGAATGCGTCGAAGTAACACCTGCAGTTGTTCGTATCCGTAAGGTTGTTCTTAACGGCGACGAGCGAGCACGTGCTACATCTCGCGCAAAGAAGGCAAACCTGAACGCTAATTAATTTCAGTGAAATTGGCCCGCGTTAATCACTTAACGCGGGCCTTTTTCATTCCCAAACGGTCGCATCCCTAGATTTGTCGGCGCATTCGGGCAAGATGCTCACTGTGAGTAAGCAGCCGTTCAGCCTTGTACGACAGGTGCTTCAGGCTGCCCCGGTTGCACTGGACGCGGAACAATCGGCAGTTGTCGCACATCGTGGATCTCCCATTGTTGTTCAAGGTGGACCAGGAACCGGTAAGACAACAGTTTTAATCGAAGCAGCCCTTGCTCGGATAGAAGAAGGACAAAATCCGGATTCAATTCTCTTGCTGACATATGGCCGCGAGCGAGCATCTGAACTTCGTGATGCGATCGCGTTGCGCACGACCAAAACAATGTACGAACCACTTGCGCGTACCTTCCATTCCTTGGCTTTTTCAATCTTGAAGATGAAAGCAAAAGGTGATCCAGATCCGATTTTGCTCAGCGGTCCAGAGCAAGAGAACTACATTCGCGAACTGTTGCAAGGTGACATTGTTGATGGTTACAAAGAATGGCCAGAAGATTTACATAAAGCTTTAACAACTGGTGGGTTCGCCCGCGAACTTCGCGATTTAATTTTGCGTGCATCAGAACGCGGAATCGATGCAGATCAGTTAGCCCAATTAGGTGCACAAGAAGGCGAAAAGTATTGGCAAGCAGCCGCAGCATTCTGGAAGCGATATTCAAATTCCATGATCATGCGCGAAATTAGTGCCCAAGATGCCAAGCTACGTATTGATCCATCCGAATTAGTTTCGCGGGCATCGATTCACTTGCGTAACAATCCAGAACTGTTGGACCAATTGCGCAATCGCTTTACAACAATCATGGTCGATGAATTTCAGGAAAGCGATCCGGCACAACGCGAACTTCTGGCACTTCTTGCCGGCAACGATGTAATCATCTGCGCCGATGCAGATAGCGCAGTCGGACGATTCCGCGGAGCAGATCCTGATGGTTTAGCTGCAGCCCTTGATCCATATCGTGCCAAGGAAGTTGTTCTGTCTCATGTTTATCGCAACGCAAAGGCGGTCTTTGCCGTTGGTCATCAATATGTTCAGGGTTTGCGCGGCTCACCGGTTACCCGCAAGCGCACTGAAGCCAATGAAAATCAGGGCTTTGTAGGGGTTCACCGCTTTAGAAGTGCGGCCGAAGAAGCAGCCTTTATCGCCCATCAATTCCGCAGTGCGCATTTGCGTCAAGGTATTTCTTACAGCGATATGGCAGTTGTCCTTCGCACACCAGGTGTTCAAGCATCTGCGTTGCGCCGCGCATTTTCACAAGTTGGTATTCCAGTTGCATCCGAACTTCAGGCATTAGCTGGCAATCCTGCAATCACACCATTCTTGTTATTGGCACGGGTAGCAATTGGTGCCCAGCCACTTAATCTAGATACGGCAGAGCGTCTGCTGCTTTCTGAATTTGGTGGCGCAGATTCAATTTCGCTTCGCCGAATTCGACGAGCCATGATTACCGCGCGTCCAGAAGGTGATGAACGTTCCGGAACACAATTATTACTTGATGCGATTCTGGACGGCCAATTGTTTATTGAAGGCGCGGACAGTGTTCTGCGAGTCCATGAATTACTAAAGGGCGCAAAAGCAATTGCGCGCAACAAGACTGCTCTGGCCGATGACCTGTTGTGGTTTATTTGGGATAACGCAATAACAAGTGATGGACAGAAGTTAGCTACTGCATGGCGCAATCAAGCGTTGCGCCCCGGAATCCGTGGAGCAGCAGCTGATCGAGACCTTGATGCAATGATGCAGTTGTTTGATTCTGCTGCGCGTTATTCCGAACGCTTTCCTTTGTCAGGTCCAGCCGCATTCATTAACGAAGTTGCCCAAGAAGAAATTGCCGGCGATGTTATTACCGCCAAGGGAGTTCGTCCTGATTTCGTAGAAATTCTGACCGTACACAGCGCAAAAGGTCGCCAATGGGAAATAGTTGCAGTCGCAGGTTTGCAAGAAGGAATATGGCCGAACCTCAAGCAGCGTTCTTCTTTGCTCGGCGCCGAACGATTAGTAGAACGCAAGCGCAACCCAGATATTCCAAGGGATCAGCTAGATGTAATCGCAGCAAATGGCTTGTTGCAGGATGAACAACGGCTGTTCCACGTGGCCCTAACCCGCGCCAAACAATCACTTTTCATTACTGCGGTTCAGCGCGAAGATGAAGAACCATCTCAATTTTTTGAAGCAATCGAAGTCATGGTCAATAAGACTGATGAAGATGATGAGCATGTCATCACCGATGTTCCGCGTCCGATTACCGCCCCGGCTTTGACGGCCGAACTTCGCGCACAATTAGCTGGACCAAAGGCCAAGGAAGCTGCAGCGTTGCTCAAGGCCATGAGCACCGAAGGAATTCACTTAGCTAATCCAGATAGTTGGATTGGTTCAGTTCCATTAAGTACTGACGCGCCTGTCATTGATGCCGATAAGGAAGTTGTTGTCTCGCCATCAGGTGCTGAAAGTTTCGTCGAATGCGGCGTCAAGTGGTTCTTGCAAAACAATGGTGGCTCAGATGGTGACAGCACCGCTCAGGTTTTAGGTTCTGCAATTCACGCCTTTGCTGCCAAGATGGTGTTAGAGCCAGGAACAACCCGCGAACAGTTAATTGATTCCTTACAAAGTTCCTGGAAATTAATTGATCCTGAAAGTGGTTGGGTCAGCGCATCTCATCTGGAATCTGCAGTGATCATGCTTGAAAAGTTTGTGGAATACCACAAGGAAACTAAACGAGAAGTAAAGGGCGCCGAACTTCGTTTTGATGTAAAGCTAGGTCGTGCCCGAATCATCGGAACTGTTGACCGACTTGAAGTTGAGGCTGATGGTTCGCTCTTTATTATTGATTTCAAAACCGGTAACAC
>CAYMNN010000091.1:0-3167 GCA_964391815.1 uncultured Candidatus Planktophila sp. | reverse complement strand
ATTTCTTGTGGAGCCAAGCGCCTCGACCTGCTGCGCCACCCTTGAGATCTGGAATAACTTTTCCATCAACCAAGACCACACGAATTAGTGCTGAAGGATTTGCCCGCTTGCGGCAGCTTATGCAGCTACGTACAGGAAGGGATAAATCCAACTGGCTCATGGTATCCAATGATTCCTCTTGGTTCCTAATCAGGCTCAGAATTACTGCGCTGCGTCTGCTGCAGGTGTCGGAACCGTGTCTGGGTGGATGTCGATACGCCAGCCGGTTAATCGCGCAGCCAAACGAGCATTTTGCCCATCTTTTCCAATAGCCAAAGAAAGTTGATAATCAGGAACTGTCACTTTTGCACTGCGCGTTGCAAGATCAGTAATTTCAACTTTGCTCACCTTTGCCGGAGCAAGTGCTGCTGCAACAAACTCTGCCGGATCCTCAGACCAATCGACAATATCTATTTTCTCTCCATGTAGTTCATCCATCACTGCACGCGCACGTGAACCCATTGGCCCGATTAGTGAGCCCTTAGGACTTACACCCGCACGATGGCTTTTAACTGCAAGTTTGGTGCGATGACCTGCTTCGCGCGCAACTGCCATAATTTCAACAATTCGATCATTAATTTCTGGAACTTCAAAAGCAAAGAGTTGTTTAACAAGTGCTGGATGAGAACGAGACAACATAATCTCTGGGCCCTTTAAACCTTGTTTAACTTCAACCACAAAGCACTTGATGCGATCACCGTGGTTATATACCTCGCCAGGAACTTGTTCTTGTGGCGGAATTCGACCTTCGACACGACCAAGATTGACGTTGATCATCTTTGGGTCTCGACCTTGCTGGACTACCCCAGAAATTACATCACCAACCGAAGTCGTGAACTCTCCAACAATTTCAGCATCATTGGTTTCGCGCATTTTCATTTTAATTATTTGGCGCGCCGTTGATGTTGCCATTCGTGAAAAACCATCTGGCGAATCAACTTCTTCACCTACACGGGTGCCATCCTCGCCGAAGATAGGAACAAGGATTGAAATTTCACCGGTTTCGCGATCAAGGTGGGCTCTTGCGTGGCGCTTGGCTGTATCTGTTTGATTGTAGGCACCAAGAACTGCAACTTCGATGGCATAAATCAATTCTTCTAGAGCAATATCTTTTTCAGTTGTTAGGGCAGCTAAAGCTGACATTTCCACATGCATTAGATCTCATCCTTACGATTGAATTCGATCTCAACTGTTGCCTTCTTTATATTGGCAAAACTAACTTCATGCGTCTTCATGCGACCCTTGATGTTTTCAATCAAAATCGCGCGGTTTTCGTCAAATTCGGTAAGTCGTCCGGAAACCTCTGAATCATCATTCAAAGTGACCTTGATGATTCGAGTGATGTTTTTGGTCCAATGTCGGGGCAAAGTTAATGGGCGCTCGATACCTGGTGAGGTAACTTCTAGAGTAAATGCCTCTGTCAGAAGTGGTGAATCATCCAGAATCGCTGAAATTTCACGGCTGACAACGGTTACTTCATCAAGACTTAATGGCTTTAAACCATCAACCATGCAGGTAACGATGCGGTGGTTTCCGGGATTGCTTGTGAAAACATCTTCTAGAAAGAAGCCCGCTTCTTCTACAGCAGGACGAATCAAATCGGCAATTGAATCTTTAAGGGCCACGATCTCTTCTTTCTATTAAGTTGTGAGCTAAGTGTAACCCAAGAAATTAGAAGGTATCAATTCCTACCTTGATAATCAGCGCAACGGTAACAATGAGGAAAACCTTGCGCACCAAGGTTGAGCCGCCCTTGATTGCAAGGCGAGAACCCAGGATTGCTCCTGAAATATTGGCTACACCCATGATGATTCCGATTTGCCAAATCACTGCGCCATTTAAGCCAAAGATCATGATGGCACCCACATTTGTTGCCACATTTACAACCTTGGCAATTGCACTGGCGGTAATGAAGGCATATCCAAGGGATACAACCAAAATTAACATGAGAAATGAGCCGGTCCCCGGACCAAAAATTCCATCGTAGAAACCAATGACTGCTCCTGCAATTGCAGCAATCTGAACTCTTTGTTTTGGTAAGTGGCGAAGATTTTCATACTTTCCAAGATCTGGTTTAAACCAGGTATAAATTGCAACAACAATCAAGAGCACCAACACAATCGGCTTCATGCTGCTAGTTGGAATTCTTGATGCTAAAACCGCTCCCCCTGCTGAACCTACAAAGGCAGGTATTCCCATACCAAGCAAAATCTTAGGATCTGGCTTTATTTGCTTTCGATAGAGCGCTGCAGCGGTGGTTGTTCCAAAAACCGCTGACAATTTATTAGTTCCGAGAACTTCTGCGGTACCAGACTTTGGCAAACCAATTAACAATGCAGGTAGTTGAATCAAACCTCCGCCACCTGCAATTGAATCAACAAAGCCGGCGAAAAATGAGGCGGCTAAAAGAAAGAGAGCTGTTGCAAGCGTTAGTTCGTAAAACACAATTACTTCAGAAGTTGCGCGATCGCAGTAACAGCTGAAGAAAGTGCAACTTCCTGCTTTTCACCACTCTTGCGAACTCGAACTTCTACATTTCCTTCAGCTAAGGCTTTACCAACCACAACGATGATGGGGTTACCAATTAACTCGGCATCTTTAAACTTAACGCCAGGACTTGCATCGCGACGATCATCTAGCATCACGGAAATTCCTTGGGCCTCTAGATCGGAGCCAAGCTTGAGCGCTGTTTCAAAAAGAAGATCATCTTTGCCTGCAGCAACGATATGCACCTTTGCTGGAGCTAATTCAGCGGGCCAATTAAGCCCGATTTCATCATGAGTCTGCTCAGCGATCGCGGCAACTGCTCGAGTAACACCGATTCCATAAGAGCCCATTGTCACAACTTGAGATTTTCCGTTGTGATCAAGCACCGTCAAATGAAGTGCTTCTGCGTACTTACGACCTAATTGAAAGATATGTCCAATTTCAATGGCGCGATCAATTACTACTGGTGTTGCACACTCGGGACACGCATCACCCGCGCGAACTTCGGCAGCTTCTACATATGAATCTGGTGTGAAGTCGCGACCATTGACCACATTTCGTGCATGGCGGTCTTTTGCGTTAGCACCCGTTACCCATGAACTGCCTGGAGCAATTCGTGGATCGGCATAAACAGTAATTCC
>CAYMNN010000090.1:0-3177 GCA_964391815.1 uncultured Candidatus Planktophila sp. | reverse complement strand
CAAACAAAAACAAAGCTTGGTAATTCAGAAGCGAAAACTTTTACACAAAAGATTGTTAATGAAGAGCTGACTTCTTGGTTTGAACAAAACCCTGCAGAAGGCAAAGAAATCGTGCGTAAAAGTATTGATGCAGCCGCCGCTCGCGTGGCAGCGCGCAAAGCCCGCGATTTAAGCCGTAATCGAAAAGGTTTACTCGAAGGTCGCGGAATGCCCGGCAAGTTGGCTGATTGCCAATGGACTGACCCAACTAAGTGTGAGCTTTACATTGTCGAAGGTGATTCAGCGGGTGGTTCTACTAAAGGTGGTCGTGATTCACGCAACCAAGCAGTTCTTCCAATCCGTGGAAAAATTTTGAATGTTGAAAAAGCACGTATCGATCGTGTTCTACAAAACAACGAAGTACAAGCGTTGATCACCGCACTTGGTACTGGTGTACATGATGATTTCGATATCAACAAACTGCGCTACCACAAGATTATTTTGATGGCAGATGCTGATGTTGATGGTCAACATATTCGTACGCTTTTGTTGACTTTGTTGTTCCGTTTCATGCGTCCATTGATTGAACAAGGTTATGTTTACTTTGCTCAACCACCTTTGTATAAATTGAAGTGGGCCGGTAAAGATCCAGTCGAATACGCATTTAGTGATCGTGAACGTGATGGAATGATCGAACTCGGTGTAGCTGCTGGAAAACGTTTACCAAAAGATGATGGAATCCAGCGCTTCAAAGGTCTGGGTGAAATGCCAGCTAAGGAACTATGGGATACAACCATGGATCCAGAACATCGCGTGCTCATTAAGGTAACTCTGGATGATGCCGCAGCAGCTGATGATTTGTTCTCAGTGTTAATGGGTGAAGATGTAGAAAAGCGCCGCGCATTTATTCAGCGCAACGCTAAGGATGTTAGGTTCTTGGATATCTAATGGATAATTTGAACCCAAACAATCTAGAAAACTTCGACAAGATTGAAACCGTTGATCTTCAAGTCGAAATGGCGCGTTCATATCTTGATTACGCGATGTCAGTTATTGTCGGACGCGCGTTGCCAGATGTACGAGATGGATTAAAGCCAGTTCACCGTCGTGTTTTGTATGCGATGTATGACGCTGGATATCGCCCAGATAAGGGTTATTACAAGTCTTCACGCATTGTTGGTGACGTTATGGGTAATTACCACCCACACGGTGACACTGCGATTTACGACTCTGTAGTCCGTTTGGCTCAGCATTGGTCGCTGCGCTACTTACTTATCGATGGAAATGGAAACTTCGGTTCCCCAGGTAATGATCCAGCGGCAGCAATGCGTTATACCGAAGCTCGTTTATCTCCAATTGCTATGGAAATGATGCGGGATATCGATGAAGACACCGTTAATTTCATTCCTAACTATGACGGACGTTCGCAAGAACCAACAGTTTTACCAAGTCGCCTACCAAACCTTTTAGTTAACGGCTCAGCAGGTATCGCAGTTGGAATGGCCACAAATATTCCGCCACATAATTTGCGTGAAATTGGCGAAGCTGTGATTTTCTCTCTTGAAAACCCAGAGATGAAACAAGATGAACTGCTCAATAACCTAATCAAAATTGTTAAAGGCCCAGATTTTCCTACTAAAGGTTTAATTGTTGGCCGTACCGGAATCGAAGAGGCTTACCGAACAGGCCGCGGATCAATCACAATGCGCGCAGTTGTTCAGGTTGAAGAAATCAATAAGCGCACCTGTCTTGTTATTAGCGAGCTTCCTTATCAAGTTAACCCAGATAATCTTGCATTAAAGATCGCCGAACTTGTGAAAGATGGAAAGATCAAGGGAATCGCAGATGTTCGCGACGAAGGTAACGAACGTTTAGGCCAACGCCTGGTAATCGTCTTACAACAATCTGCTATTCCAAAAGTTGTTCTTAATAACCTGTACAAGCAGACACAATTACAAGACACATTTGGTGCCAATATGTTGGCACTTGTTGATGGCGTGCCACGCACATTGCGCCTTGATGAATTCATTCGTTACTACATCGAACACCAAATCGAAGTAATTGTTCGCCGTACTAAATATCGTTTGGCAGAAAAAGAAAAGCGCGCACATATTCTGCAGGGTTATCTCAAGGCACTAGATGCACTTGATGCGGTTATTGCTTTAATTCGTGCATCAACAACTCCTGAAGAAGCTCGCACAGGTTTGATGAAACTTCTTTCAGTCGATGAAATTCAAGCTAACGCAATTTTGGATATGCAATTACGTCGTATCGCAGCGTTGGAGCGCCAGAAGATCAACGACGAATACGACGGTTTGATGGCTGACATTGTGGAACTGAACAAGATCCTTGTAAGCCCTGAAAAACAACGTGAAATCGTTAAGACCGAGCTGGCAGATTTGGTGGCAAAGTACGGCGATGAACGACGCACCCAAATCATTGCAAGTGAAGGTGATTTCAGCGCCGAAGATTTAATTCCGGATCAAGATGTTGTTGTAACAATTACCCGCGGTGGATATTCAAAGCGCACCATGGCTGATCTTTACCGATCACAACGCCGTGGTGGCCGTGGCGTAAAGGGTGCGGCGTTAAAAGAAGATGATGTTGTAGATCATTTCTTTGTGGCATCTACCCACGATTGGTTGTTGTTCTTTACTAACCAAGGCCGTGTTTACCGCGCAAAGGTTCACGAATTACCAGATGCAGGTCGTGATGCGCGCGGACAACATGTAGCAAATCTGATGGCATTTAAGCCTGATGAGAAAATTGCGGAAGTTTTGTCATTAAAGGATTACACAATTTCTCCGTACTTAGTTCTTGCAACTCGTAATGGTTTAGTTAAAAAGACACCACTGAGCGAATACGACTCACCACGCACAGGTGGTCTAATTGCAATCACTTTAAAACCAGGCGATGAAGTTGTTTCTGCATCATTGATTAACACCGATGATGAATTGCTTTTGGTGTCAACAAAAGGAATGTCATTGCGATTTACCGCAGATGATGAATCACTTCGTTCAATGGGACGTTCAACAAGTGGTGTTATCGGAATGAAATTCCGTGCAGGCGATGATTTGTTAACAATGGCACGTGTTAACGCCGATCTTGCTAAGGATTCATTTGTATTTACAGCTACCGATGGTGGTTACGGAAAGAAAACCCCAATTGATGAGTATCGATTGCAGGGTCGCGGCGGAA
>CAYMNN010000089.1:0-3184 GCA_964391815.1 uncultured Candidatus Planktophila sp. | reverse complement strand
GGTGCGCCAGCACCTACAGTAATAATCCAAGGTGCATATCCAAGATCAAAAATTCTCTTTGCTTCAACTAAACGACCTTCTAGTGCTTCACCTGGTCGTCCGTCTAATTGCGCAGCTCCTAAAACAACAATCACATCTGCTTGACGCACGATTGGATTGTTTGCAGCTCTCCACACCTGCGAGATTCCGTAAGCTGGAGCAATCAATGCCAAAACAACAATCACCGTAATGGTTCGCCGAATCCATCTAAAGAGAAACATTTATCCGCCTGAAAATGCATCCTCTAGTTCAACGTGAACTAGTTCATCTGGATCATTGAGCCAGCCATCAGGCAATGTCGGTGGGCGACCATGACTTGTGCGACCACGTGGTTTTTCGCCAACTTCTGTTGGATATGGCTGATCCTCTAACTGATCCAACAAATTACGCATCTCTTGTAATGAAGAAACCATGCCTAGGTCATGGCGAATTTCGCGAGGAACCCGGAAACCCTTTAGATACCACGCCATGTGTTTGCGCATATCGCGCATTCCACGATCTTCAGATTCTAAGTATTCGACAATCAAATTAGCATGACGGAACATCACTTCACGAACTTCGTGCAAGGTAGGTGTTACTTGCTTTCCTTCACCCTTGAGTGCAGATACAAGATCGGTAAATAACCAAGGTCGTCCTAAACATCCACGACCTACAACTACGCCAGCGCAACCACTTTGTTCCACCATAGAAACCGCGTCACTGCCAGACCAGATATCTCCATTGCCCAAAACAGGTACGCCAGTTGGCTTTAAGTGTTCTACTAAACGCGCAATAGCAGACCAGTCCGCTTTGCCTTCGTACATCTGTGCAGCAGTGCGTGCATGTAATGCAACCCAGGCAACACCAAGATTTGCTGCTGATTCTGCGGCTTCCAAATAAGTTTCATGATCACTATCAATACCGATGCGCATCTTTACCGTTACTGGAATACCAAAAGGCTTTGCTGCTTCAACTGCTGCTCCAACAATGCTGGTAAAAAGTTTGCGCTTGAAAGGAAGAGCTGCTCCCCCGCCCTTTCTAGTTACCTTTGGAACTGGACAACCAAAGTTCATATCAATGTGGTCGGCGAGATTTTCTTTACCCAGCATTGTTACTGCAGCACGCATCGTTGTTGGATCCACACTGTACAACTGCACTGATCGTGGCCACTCATCTTTTCCAGGAACAATCATTCGCAAAGTTTCTGGGCGACGTTCAATTAAAGCTCTTGCGGTAACCATTTCGGAAACAAACAACCCTGCACCTTGTTCTCTACACAAAGTGCGAAATGGTGCATTGGTAATTCCGGCCATGGGAGCCAGAACAACCGGCGGATCAATGTAATGATCCCCGCTTGCTAGTGGAAGTAAGAGTGGCTTTAGCAACCGAGTAAACGAGGTGCTAACCATGCTTCGACCTGATCCAGGCCGATGCGCTCTTGCGCCATTGTGTCGCGATCGCGAATTGTTACCGCATTATCTTCGAGGGTTTCGAAGTCAACGGTGATGCAATAAGGAGTTCCAATTTCATCCTGACGACGGTAACGGCGACCAATTGCACCTGCATCATCAAAATCAATGTTCCAGTTCTTGCGAAGCTGTGCTGCAAGATCGCGCGCCTTTGGCGATAGATCAGCGTTGCGAGACAGAGGCAAAACCGCTGCCTTAATTGGTGCAAGGCGATGATCAAGCTTTAGTACTGCGCGCTTTTCCATTTCGCCCTTGCTATTTGGTGCTTCATCTTCAGTGAAAGCATCCATCAAGAAGGTAAGGGTGCAACGATCAACACCGGCCGCAGGTTCGATTACATACGGAGTCCAACGTTCGCCCTTTTCTTGATCAAAGTAAGAAAGATCCTTACCTGATGCTGCCGAGTGAGCTTTAAGATCGAAATCAGTGCGGTTAGCAATACCTTCGAGCTCGCCCCATTCGGTTCCGGCGAATTCGAACTTGTATTCAATATCTGCGGTGCGCTTTGAATAATGTGACAGTTTTTCTTTTGGATGATCATAAATTCGCAAACGAGCTGGATCAATTCCTAGATCTACATACCAAGCAAGGCGGGTATCAATCCAGTATTGGTGCCATTCTTCATCGCTGCCCGGAACAACAAAGAACTCCATCTCCATCTGCTCAAATTCGCGCGTACGGAAAATGAAGTTTCCAGGTGTAATTTCATTACGGAATGACTTACCAATTTGGCCAATACCAAATGGTGGCTTCTTACGTGATGTAGTCATTACTTGATCAAAGTTAATAAATTCCTTGTGCTGTTTCTGGACGCAGGTAAGCAAGACCTGATTCATCTTCTACCGGTCCAAGAAATGTCTTGAGCAATCCACTAAATTGCTTTGGAACCGTGAACTGTCCCTTGTTTCCACAAGCTGGGCAGTTGATATCAGTTAAAGATTCTGGCTTCTTCTTGTGCTTTGCCTCGTAGGCTTCTTCAAGATGATCTGCGCGGTAACGCTTGTGGCAAGCGGTGCATTCGGTTAATGGATCACTAAATGTTGCAACGTGTCCTGATGCTTCCCATACTTCCTTCGCCAAGATCACACATGAATCAAGGCCGACAACATCTTCGCGGCCCATAACCATGGACTTCCACCATTGGCGCTTTACATTGTTCTTAAGCTCGACTCCTAGTGGGCCGTAATCCCATGATGCGCGAAGTCCGCCATAAATTTCAGATGATGGGTAAACAAACCCACGACGCTTTGCTAGTCCTACGATATTTTCTAAACGGTCCGTTGCCACAATTTTCTCCATCCGGCTGGCTGTCGGCGAAAAGCAACGTGTGTTACTTCCGTAGGATTATTTTACTCTGAGTAAGAGCGTTCATACGCACCTGGCTCATCAATTGCCTGTGCAAGAAGTGGAATTGCATTCATTTTTACATTCAGATTGCTCAACGCTCTGCGATATGAGCCAACATTTTCCCAATGAGTCACGAGGGACCACAAAGTTGGATTATCTAGATTCTGCCCAAATTCTCCGCTGACAAAACCGGTACAGGCCGAAAATGCATCCAGCGCGACTGACAGCTGCGCTTCGAACTGTGAAGCCTGGGCCAAGGGAGTCGAAAATCGTGCGATTGCGAGCATGGGCTGAGCGTATCGGCTCAGATATGGAAATGATAATCATTTCCATTTTGTGATACTGTCCAG
>CAYMNN010000088.1:0-3371 GCA_964391815.1 uncultured Candidatus Planktophila sp. | reverse complement strand
GAAATACCAACACCGTGTAGACCACCAGAGACTGAATAACCACCATCGCCAAACTTTCCACCTGCGTGTAAAACTGTTAAAACAACTTCGAGAGCTGGTTTTTTCTCTACTGGGTGGATATCAACCGGAATTCCGCGGCCGTTATCAATTACTTCGACGCCACCATCTGCTAACAAGGTGACATTAATTTCGGTGCAGTAGCCAGCTAAGGCTTCATCAACTGAGTTATCGACGACTTCGTAGACCAGGTGGTGTAGCCCGCGTTCGCCAGTAGATCCGATGTACATGCCCGGGCGCTTGCGGACCGCCTCTAGGCCTTCCAGGACGGTGATGTTGGAGGCGTTGTATGAGTTCTCGGCCATCACAACTCCTTCCCTTTAGATCCTTCAAATCGCCTGTAAAGGCTTTTGGAGAGGGTTTACCTCTCGGAATGCGATTATCCTAGTCGTAAATGGCGGGAATACATAGCCGAAAAAAGCCCTGTGGACGGGTATAGACGAACTTTGAGCGTGGAGTTGAGGGTTCCTAGTGGGCTAACCCTAGGACTGGCTTTAATTCTTCAGTTATAGGTATCTCTGGGGCCGCGGGCGTTACGAATGGTGCGGATACCTTTTTTCCAGGTTGGGGTTTGTGGCCCAATGATCGCCAACCGTTCAATCAGGACCCCTGTGGCATCTTTTTGGATCGTTGCTAAAAGATCGGCGGAAATTAAATTCAATTGTGTTGCCCACGCGGTTGAAGAGCTTTGAATTGTTAAAACATTATCTAAAACAGAAATTGGTTGTGCGTGTTGTGCGATTTCATCACCAACAATTTTTTGCCAATTAACAAAAAGATTTCCTTCGGCAAGTCCTGAATCCCAATCTCGATCTGAAATTAGATCATTTAATACTCCGCCGATTAATTCTGGATCACCTGGTTGGCCTGTGCGCGGTGTTGGTGCTGGTTTATTTGGTTTACGTGTTACACCCGTTTTAAATGTTTTAAAAAGATCAAGAGCTAGGTCGCGTTTAGTCATTAACTCTTTCCTTTCTTAACCACACCTGGGGTTACGTAAAACTTTTGTGTTAACAATTCTTTTGGTAAATCACTTTCAACCGCCGCGGTGATAAATGTTTGTTCGGCTAATTGGGTGGCCGACATTAGTTGAACTCTGCGGGATGTATCAAGTTCGGCAAAAACATCATCCAGAATTAAAATTGGTGACGCGCCTTCAGATTTAAGTAAGTTGAAGGATCCAATTCGAAGTGAGATAGCCATTGACCATGATTCACCATGGCTTGCATAACCTTTTGCTGGAAAATCTCCTAGTTGTAAATGTAGGTCGTCGCGGTGTGGGCCGATTAAAGAAACCCCGCGTTCAATCTCTTGGTAGGCAACTTCATCTAAACGTGTAGTTAACGCATTGATGTTTTCTTCGATGTTTCTAGTTACACCTTCGGTGCTGCATTTATAAGAAATAGAAGCTGGTTTTACTTCATTGAGATTGGCGTAATTCTGTGCCACATGTGAGTTGAGTGCATCAATTAAAGCAATGCGTTCGGCGGTTAGTTCGGCGCCAAGTTTTATTAATTGTTCATTCCAAGGTGCTAAGGCCGCGGCAGATGTTCGGGTTTTTAATAGTGCATTACGTTGCTTTACTACCCGTTCGTAATCGGCAATAACCCCTGCTAAACGTGGGGTTCTGGTGATTAGTAAGCGATCTAAAAAGTCGCGGCGGGTACCTGGTTCGCCGCGGACTAGATCTAAATCTTCGGGAGAAAAATAAACAATTTGGATTGCGCCAAGGATTTCGCGTTGGCTGCGGGTTGGGTTTCCGTTAATACGTGCGCGATTAGCTTTGTTGGCATTGATCTCTAAATCAATCTGTAGGGTGCGATCTTCGCGTTGGACTTCGGCCCTGATGATTGCTTGTTGGTTTCCAAGAGAGATTAACGGAACATTGTTGGAAACTCGGTGAGATGAAAGAAAAGCTAGATAGATAAGTGATTCGGCGATGTTTGTTTTACCGGAACCGTTATCACCAATGAAAGTAATAACACCAGGTTCTAAATCTAATTCCAAAGAGTTATAGGAGCGGAAATTAGTCAGTGCTAACTTGTTAATACGCACTAGACACCCCTAAGACTATTTAAATAAATTTATGAGGCGTAACGCATCGGCATTAAGAGGTAACGGTAATTTTCTTCCAGTTTTCCGTCTTTATCGCTTTTGCCCATCAAGATCGCTGGTTTGTTAGATCCAGTAAAGGAAATCTGTACAAACTTTGTTTGAACCGCATTTAAACCATCAGCTAAAAAGGTTGGGTTAAAAGCAATAGAAATCGGTTCACCAGTTAAAAGAATTTCGATTGCTTCAGTTGCTTGTGCTTCTTCACCCGCACCGGCTTCAAGGGATAGTGTGTTGTTGGCAAAATCAAGGCGTAGTGGAACTGTTTTGTCGGTAACAAGTGCCACACGGCGAACTGAATCTAGAAGTGTTGCAACCTCAATTAACGCAGTGGTGGTTACTTCTTGTGGAAGTAAGTGGCGGTATGGCGGGAAAGTGCCATCCAACATACGTGATGTCATGGTTTTTCCATCGCCAGCAAAACCAGCTAAACGATCATTACTTGTGTTGGGTGCAAAAGAGAGTGAAACATCTTTTGATCCAGTTAATGATTTAGCCGCATCTGCAATTGTGCGAGCGCGCAATAATGCGGTGGTTGTTGTGTTTGGCGCGGTTGGAGTCCATTGAATTTCACGGACTGCTAAACGGTAACGATCAGTTGCTGCAAAGGTAATTGTGTCTTCATTGATTTCTACATGTACACCAGTAAGTGTTGGAAGTGAATCATCGCGCCCGGCTGCAATAGCAACTTGTGCAACCGCTGTTGCAAAAGTGTCACTTGCAACTGTTCCGGTTGAATCTGGAAGTTCTGGCAAATTTGGATATTCATCAACTGACAGCGTTGGTAAAGTAAATTTTGCACTGCCGCTGGTTACCAAAACACGTGTTCCGTCTAAAACGAAAGTAATTGGTTTATTAGGTAGTGATCGTGAGATTTCAGCTAAAAGTTTTCCTGGAACTAAAACTTTGCCTGGTTCTTTTACATCCGCTGCAAAGTGCGCCTTACTTGCTGTTTCTAAATCAGATGCTGACAAGAAGACTTCGTTGTTTGTTGCATCAATGACTATTCCAAGTAGTTCAGTTTTGATTGGTCGGGTTGATAGTGAACGCGAAACCCAATTAACTCCATCGGTTAACGCTGATTGTTCGACTGTAAATTTCATTTCTATCCCCGACTCTTCAGATCTGTGTTTGTATAAGTTTTTCCGGAAAGGTTATTCGCGTAACTGGATGTATGTATATAAAGGTAGTCGTAGTAACTA
>CAYMNN010000087.1:0-3381 GCA_964391815.1 uncultured Candidatus Planktophila sp. | reverse complement strand
AAGAGGCCAAATCCGATCAAGGTGGCAAACATCGAGGATCCGCCATATGACATAAATGGCAAAGGAACCCCTGTCATCGGCATCAACCCCAAAGTCATTCCAATGTTTTCGAAAATCTGAAATGCAAACCAAGCAATAACGCCGGTACACACTAATCGTCCAAAGGGATCCGACGTTCGCCGCGCAATTGAGAAAGCGCGAATCAGCAAGATCAGATACAAAATCAAAATAAATCCACTACCCAGAAAACCAAGCTGTTCGCCCGCAACGGTAAAGATAAAGTCTGTCTGCTGTTCTGGAACAAAGCGACCACTTGTTTGTGGTCCGTTAAACAATCCCGTTCCCAATAAACCGCCTGAACCAACTGTGATACGTGCTTGTCGTAATTGATAGCCAGCACCTTGTGTATCTGCATTTGGATCAACAAAAGTTTGCAAGCGATTAACTTGATACTCGCTGATAACGCCGGCTTTAACTGCGACAAAGCCACCTAAAACTGCCAGCAGCAATAGGCCAACAACCCAACGGGCGGGAGCACCAGAGACTGCAATGATTGTCACAACCGCTGCTGCGATAATCAGAATTGTTCCCATATCTGGTTGTGCGATGATCAAAAGAACTGGAATTGCAGCAATTGCTAATGCTTGTAGAACATCTTTACTGCTTGGCTCATTACTGTCATGGGTTCGTTCCGAAAGAATCATGGACATTCCGATAATGATTGAGATCTTGGCAAGTTCTGCCGGTTGAATCTGGAATCCTCCCGGCAAATTTATCCAGGCTCGAGCACCATTTTTTTCATCACCTAGTCCAGGAATTAAAACAATAATCAAGCCAAGAACACCGGCACCCCATAACAAAGGTGTGTAGGCACGCAATAGTCGGTAGTCAATGACAGTTGTTCCGTAAGCCAATAAACCACCGATCAAAATATTAATAGTGTGGCGCTTTAAGTAATACTGACCGTCTAAACCATTGCGGATGTACCAATCGCGGGTCGCGGCCCACACCAAGAGCGTTCCAATGATCAAAAGCAAAGCAACAACGGCGGTTAAAACTGGATCCCAACCGCTTAGCAATGATTGACGGCTACGTCGATACAACCTTTGGCGTGCATGAATCTGACTCACTTGCTCGCCTCCTTAGGTTTTGTAGCTGGTGAAATCTTAGGCAGTTGGCTCGGTGGTTTGCCTTCTGGGAACAACGCCGCGCCAGGTACTACTTTGTTTCCGACAACACCAAAGAGTGATTCATAAATTCGTCTAACGCCAACACCAGAAGTTGATGCACCGAATCCACCCTGACCAACCATCATGACAACGGCATAACGTGGATTCTTACTTGGCGCATACGATGCAAACCAAGAAGTGTCATCCTTGAGAGAGCCATTTGGGTTACGACCAAAAACTTGGGCGGTACCGGTCTTGCCACTGACTTCAACTGGGAAACCTGCAAAAGCACCTGCTGCGGTTCCGGTGGTAACAACTTCACGCAATGAACCACGCAAGAATGCCAAAATTGAAGGTGCCGCTTTTACTGTTCCAAGTTTTTGTGGAGTAAAAGTTTTAACAACGGTTCCATCGGTCTTAACGATTGCTTTTGCAACCATCATTTGCCAAATAGTTCCTCCATTGGCAATAGCTGCATACATCTGAGTCAGCTTTAAAGGTGTCATAACTGTGTCACCTTGTCCGATGGAAAAGTTAACGGCATCACCAGCACGGATTTTGTCGCCGTCGACGCAGTTTTCTTCAGCCAGCTGAAGCAAGAAGGCAGTCTGCTGGGCCTTAGTTGCACGCTCTTTATAGTTGCAATAGAAATCTTTGTTCTGCTGATACCAGCTCTTCTTGTAATCGCGATCTGCCAAGCGAGATGATGATTCAGATGGCAGATCGATTCCTACCTTTTGGGTGATGTTGAAAGCCTTGGCTGCCTCAAAGAAATAGTCATTGGGGTTTGATTTTGGCTTTAATCCGCCGTCCCGAAGCCATTCATCGAAAGCGATTTGATACCAAATGGTGTCGCAAGAAACCGCCATCGCTTTAAACATATTCATGGTGCCTTGGTTTTTGCTATCAAAGTTTCTAAAGGTACGTGTTCCCACTTGAACCTCTGATGGGCACTTGTAATTAGCCTTTAGGTCATAGCCAGCATTTGCTGATGCCAAAAGCGATACAACTTTAAAAGTTGAAGCAGGTGCAAATAATCCCTGCAGTGCGCGATTAAGAGCTGGCACAGATTTCTTTTCGCTAAATAAATCTTCGGCTTGCTGAACTGTTAAACCCTTTTCCCAGGCGTTTGGGTCATACGTTGGATACGAAGCAAGAGCCAGAATTCTTCCGGTCTTGATATCCATAACAACTGCTGCACCAGAATCTGAGGTGTAGCCATTTGCACGTCCACGAAGAACCGCATCCTTAAGCGCTTTTTCCGCTGCTGCCTGCAGGCGAACATCAAGGCTGGTCACTAAGTGATCTCCAGGAACCGGCTGCGTGTTCTGACTTTCACGAGTAATTGATTCTTTGCGATCAACAATGACGGTTCTAATACCTGGTTCACCACGCAAGAAAGAGTCGTATTGAATCTCTAGTCCAGACTTACCAATTGATTCACTCCGGAAATACTGTTTGCCATTTCCAGCTAGCAAGTCATTTTCAGTCAAAGGTCCGACATAGCCAAGGACGTGAGCAGCATTTACATCTAGGTAGCTTGGGTAATTACGAATTGCCACAGGTTGTGCATCTACTCCTGGAAAAGCATCTGCGCGTTCAACAATTTGTAACGCTGTGTCTGGATCGGCTGACTTTGTAATTGGAATCGGTTGATACCTAGATCCTTGCCAACAGCCAGCCTTTTGTCCTTTAGGTAGTTCTCCACACAAGCGTGTGTTTTGGTAAATGTCTTTGTATTGCAAGTTGAGTAATTTAGCTAAGCGCTTCATTACATCAACGCCTTTATCTTCTAGTTTGTCGATTTCAATGCGATCGATTGTGATCGCTAAACCAGCCTTATTCATAGCTAATGGCACGCCGTAACCATCGACAATTAAGCCTCGATTAGCTGGTGCTACAACATCTCGGCTTTGAATACTAAGCGCTGCATCCTTGTATTTAGGTCCAGCAGCTACCTGCAGATAAAAAAGTCGTCCAAAGAGGGCGGCCATCAGCGACACAATTAAAATCTGAACAACCATTAAGGCTAAGCGGGATCTGCTGTTCATAGTGATGACCGCGAATCAAAGATCATTGCATGCAATTTAGTAAAGACCGGAAGCATGATGGGTGAAACAAGTAGTGCCCAGATGCTCATTCCAAACAGGGTAATTACTACTTGGCCAAGGGATCCAATGGATACTCCAAGCAAGGCACCTGAAATCAAGTA
>CAYMNN010000086.1:2128-3404 GCA_964391815.1 uncultured Candidatus Planktophila sp. | reverse complement strand
ATGCCTTATCTGGCATGTGACTGCGGAATACCAATACATCTTCGCGGAAAGTAACTGCTCCAGCGTTTTCCATTGCGCCAAAGTTAAAGTCAACAACAGCGATTTGGTCGTACTTTTCAAAAGGGTATGCCAAACCGAAAGTCTTTTCGAAGTATTCAAAACCTTGCTTAGTAATAAGGAAGATATCTTCTGGATCCAAGTACTGCATCATGGACTTGCGGCAGTAAATTCCCATTGGAATCTCTTTTTGTCCCTTGTACACATCGTGCACAGATGAATAAGGACCAGCGATTAAAGCATCTAAGTAAGTTGAGATGCGGGGAGTAGTTGAGAACTTCCATTCAACAAAGTCGCCCTTTGCAACCTTTGATTCAACTGGGTTGTTTGAAACCGCTTCCCAGTGACCAGGAGTTGTAACAGTTAAAGTAAATGTTGCCTTAAGTGCCGGCTGATCAAAACAAGGGAACATATTGCGAATGTGTGCGGTCTCGCCTTGTGAATACAAGTAAACCTCGCCATCGGAAGGATCAACAGAGCGCTGCAGACCTTCACCAGATTTTGAATACTCAGCTTCGATTTCAATTACCAAGAGATTCTCTGCTGCCAAGTTTGTTAAGAAAATGCTTTCGCCATCAAAGTTGCTTGTATCTACTGCAACACCATTAAGGGTTGCGCTAATTACTGAGCGACCAACAGCATCAATAAAGGTGGAATAGCCAGGCTTGTTACATGTAAATGAAACCTCAGACTTGGAATAAAAGGTTTCCTCGCCCTTTGTGACATCAAGGGTCACAACGTAACTATTTACATAAAGATGGTCCGCACGCTCTTTAGCTTCGGCACGGCTCAAATTTAGACCTGGCACTTGGATCTCCCTTTAGATTATTCCGACTGTTCATCGGATTTTGTAGGTTCATATCCAACCATGACAGAGTTGCCCCATGGAACGCCCTTCGGTACGCAGCTACAGCATCCGAGGCTCCCGAATTACAGAAGCCCAGCGAACCGCCAAAGATGCACTGCAAGCAGTTCATGGAATTGAGTTCAAGCAAGAACAAATAAACATTCCAGCGATTTTCCCAGCAAGTGAAAAAGTCATCATGGAGATTGGCTTTGGCATGGGCGAGGCCACTGCAATCATTGCCAAGAATCACCCCAATAATGGATACATCGCTGTTGATGTCCATCCACCCGGCATTGGAAAGCTGCTAGCGCGCATTGTCGAAAATGATTTAACTAACTTAAAAGTTATTGAAGAAGATGTCCACGTTGTTTT
>CAYMNN010000086.1:0-2028 GCA_964391815.1 uncultured Candidatus Planktophila sp. | reverse complement strand
GATAAACCCGAATGGCGTCCGGTAACTCGCTTTGAAGGTCAAGGAATCGATAAAGATCACGCCGTTAACGACATGTTGTATTTAAAGGTTTAGAGCGAACCTTCGTTTTCATACTTAGCAATCTTGTTGATTCTGCGAACATGGCGCTCATCATTTGAAAATGGTGTTTCGATAAACGCATCAATGATCGCCTTACAATCTTCAATCGAATGCATGCGCCCACCAATACCGACAACATTTGCATTGTTGTGATCTCGCCCCAGCTTGGCTGTCTCAATGCTCCACGCTAGAACTGCGCGCACGCCCTTAACTTTGTTTGCAGCGATTTGTTCGCCATTTCCTGAGCCGCCCAGAACAATTCCAAGAGAAGTTGGATCTGCAACGGTTGCTATTGCTGCAGGGATACAAAAATCTGGATAATCATCTACCGCGTCATACTCATGTGGCCCATGGTCTTTCACATCGTGGCCTTTTCCTTGTAAGTATTGAACAAGTGCGGCCTTTAATTCCAAACCAGCGTGATCGCTACCAATATGAATGCGCATGTGAGCATCTTGCCACGGGAACAGAAAAACCCGCCAAGTGATTGCTCACGTGGCGGGTTTTTCGCTAATTAGTTACTACTTAGTGACGGTGGCCCTTGCCTTTACCGTCCTTATGGCCCTTGTGACCCTTAGGTCCCTTAACCTTTTCAACACCAGCAGTGATGTGTGCTGTCAGATTAGCCTTAAGAGTCGTTGCTTGAGCCGCAGTCAATTTTCCAGCTGTTACAGCTGCATCAATTTCCTTGGTCTCAAATGCAACAAGTGCTGCGATAAGTGCATCCTTCTTCGTACCTGCAATAGCTGCAAGTGTTTCACCAGCAACAAGGCGTGACTTGATCGTTGCTGCATCAATTCCAAGAGTTGATGCAACTAATGCTTCACGTGCTGCATGACGAGCTTCATGGTTTGCCTTATGTGCAGCTTTGTTTGCCTGCATGGTTGCCTTGAATTCGTCAAACTTCTTTGACATTGCATCGGCTTGTGCTTGTGTGATTGTTCCTGCCTTCACGAGCTCAGCCAGAACTGTGTCTTTTGCTAATCCCTTACCGGCTGGACCATGTGCTGATGCAACACTTAATGATCCTGTTGTTAGCGCTGCAATTGTGATTGCAACCGCTGCGATTCTTTTCTTTGATGACATGTGCTGTCCTCTCGTTAGTACTGCTTGTCCCTGACCCCTCGTCATCGACTACCCGTAATAAACAGGTTAATGCTGAGGATTTTAGCCAATAAATCTGAGTAAAGCGGCAGAGTCTTTAACTTATTTCTGCGGGGAAATCCCCGCGCTCACGCGTAAAGCACCTTTGGAAACCCTTATTCGAAGGGCAAATTCTCAGGTTCACACTTAAATCCCCACACAGAAACTTAGGTGAAACATGAAACGCAATTCTTCCCTTGTTGCAATAGCACTGGCAATTTCTTTAGCGATGCTTCCGTCAGCAATCGCTGCTGAAAAAACCAGTTTAAAAACTGCAGGCCCTTCCTCTGCAACAGCAGTTAACACAATTCTTAGTGGTTCAAGTACGCCATCAAAAACACTAGGAATAAATGGCGATTTCTATATTGATACAAAAAACTTAAATCTGTATGGACCTAAAACAAAAGGTGTTTGGAAGTTAACAACATCATTGAAACCGAAAGAGCCATCAATCGCCGCAATAGTTACTGGTGATACTGGTCCAACAGGACCTAGAGGCGACACGGGTGCACAAGGAGAAAAGGGTGACAAAGGTGTAACGGGTGACAAAGGTGCACAAGGCGCACTCGGCATCCAAGGATTGACCGGCAACACTGGCGCAGTAGGTGCAACAGGTTTTTCTGGAGCAACTGGAGCAACAGGTTTGACTGGTGCAACTGGTGCGGTTGGATCAACAGGAACATCTGGAGTTGCAGGTGCAAAAGGTGATTCTGGCACGCAAGGTATTCAAGGATTAACTGGAGCAGCTGGAGCTAAAGGAGATACCGGAACAACTGGATCAACTGG
>CAYMNN010000085.1:0-3461 GCA_964391815.1 uncultured Candidatus Planktophila sp. | reverse complement strand
ACATAGGTCACATAAGTCATCAAGTTAACGGGATCATCCCAAACGATTGTTACCCAAGGAATATCACCACTAAAGATTGCCTTGAGCTCTTCTTCTATTTTTTCATTAACATCAGGCTTGCTTTTTATTTTAGGCATAATTAACGAACAACAATGGCAAATTGTTCAGAAGCAATGTCACCGATAATCTGAACTCGCATTGTTATAACTCCTCGTTTTGGCTCAGCGGTAGTAAAGGTAAACAACCCATTTGCATCAGAGAGCACTGGTGTACCTACATTTTGCCACTTACCGTTGATATTTTTCTGCAATTGCGCAGATTTTCCGGCCACACGTGGCAGTAGCTGCGCCTTTACAACTATTGGTGCACCCCTTGAGACTGATACAGGGCGATCTAGTTGCACGGTGCTTTTCACTGTTATTGCCGCTTCTTGTGAAATTGATTCCGCTTGTTCCCATGTTCCAACAGTTGTTAGGCGCAGGGCAGCATTTCCACCAAGAGTCATAGGCGTAGAAACAGTTCCATCTACACCAGTTACAAGTTCGGTGACCTTGCTCCAAACTGTTTCATTGGCACGTTTAATCTCAAGGGAAACTGGCAAGCCAGCAATTGGTGTTTTGTCCTTCAGTGTAAGCAAGCCTTTAACAGTAAATAAGCCCGCGTAGTTAATTGTGTTCTGTGGAGCACCTTCGATACTTAAAGTGCTGACGACAGGATCTGGTGCAATTGCAAGAGCCCCTTTACGCAACTCTGCTGTGGCCGCAGGAGATTCCATGGCAAGTGTCCATAAGGTGACACCTCCTAAACGATACTTCGCAACCAACGCCATACGTTCTGCATAGCTCCTGTCGTTCTGATACCAAACCGTTCGGTTCACTTTGCATTCAGTTGATGCACCTGTTGTTGAAAGACCGTTAAAGGTCTGCGTGTATGAATAAGTTGCTTCACTAAACTTTTCATTAAAGATCGGGGTTGCTCTATCAATCGCTGCCTTTGCATCTGCGCGATTAGTTACAAATGTTGCAGCCTTTGCCCCACCCTTTAATCCTGGTGGTGCATTGACAGGACATTTACCTTGTACCGATGTAATCCAATCACGGCCATATCCTGCTAATCCGATGTACACCTTTGAGGGAGACATAATGCTGACGGCATACTTAACTGTTTTCTCTACCCATGCAATTGGACCAATTGGACCTGGCTTAGCTACTGAATAGTCATACGTCATGATTCGCAAGCGGTCAATACTGCTTGCAACATCGGCCCAGGCATAAACAAAGTAACCCTTTTGTTTTTCTCGTGGGTCAAAAACATATGGAGTTGAAATAGACAACAACTTATTGTGAGACCTTAAGGCAACGCTCAATTCTTTAACTAAAGCAACCCAACGTGGAGCGGTTTTTGTCCACGTTGTGTTTCCGTCCACAAAGGCAAAACCTTCGTAATCAAGATCAATTCCATCAAAATTATTTGTTAGAACAAGATCGACAATAGTTTTAACAATGGTTGCCCGTGTTGTTGGGTTAGCTAAGTAATTAGAAAGCTCTAATTTTCCAGTTCCATCAGTCATGGTTGGGATTACTTGCAACCCCGCACGGCGAATCAAGCAGACCGTATCTGCCATGGGCCAGGATGGATTGCCTGTTACATAATCATTTCTAATGACCGTTGGAGATTTAATTGAAAACCAGAAAGGCATAACCTCTTTCATTAAATCTTTATTTCTAAAAAGGTATGAAGATTCGATCGCCTGATTTTCAGCTGGGCCGTATTGCGAGGCATCACATACTGGTGGCTTGCCCGGCACTGTTGGTTGGGCAGTTGGTAACTTTTTTACCAGCGGCATGATTGTTCGAACTGAATAATAAGGAAGCCAACCAGTTACAACTTTGCGTGGCGGTTTATCTTCGGCAGCTGCTATTTGTGCGGTGGTGATATGAGTTGTAAGTGTTGCGATTGTGATTAAAGTCAGTGCGAAGGCAGTAAAGCGCTTCATCATTACTTTTCTTCAGGATCTGGCTTCAACCCAGCGTGAATCTCTTTACAGGTTGGGCAGATTGGATACTTCTCGGGATCGCGAGATGGCGTCCACTTCTTTCCGCACAGAGCTTTCACTGCTTTTCCAGTTACTGCAGATTCAACAATCTTCTCTTTTTTAACATAGTGGGCAAAGCGATCGTGGCCACCATCATCTTCTTGAAGATTTTCATCCAGGGATGGGCGGGTCAAGAGATCGGTATCAGACTCCGATTCATTTCCTATTTTTCGAAAGATGCCCATGAGGTGGATAAGAATACCTATGTGAAGCCCAAAACTACGGGTAGAATTCACTAATGAAGGACTTACTGCGAACCGAGCATTTGAGCCGTGCTGATGTCGAACTTTTACTATCGACCGCCGCTGAATTTGCTGAGAATCCACTGCGATCAAACACAGCTTTAGCCAATAAAACTGTCGCGATCTACATGACAAAGCCTTCAACCCGCACCCGTCTTGCTTCAGAAACCGCTGTTGCCCACTTGGGTGGAACTCCGATTTTTATTCGCGGGGATGAATTGCAATTGGGTCGCGGTGAAACTATCGAAGATACTGCCAAGATCATTAGTGGATATTGCAGTGCGTTGATTATTCGAACCTTTGCGCAAGCCGATGTTGATCAATTAGGTGCATATTCATCAATTCCGGTAATCAATGCCTTAACCGATGTTGATCATCCAACGCAGTTGTTAGCAGATTGGTTAACAATTCGCGAAAACTTTGGCACAGATATTTCAGGACGTAAATTTGTTTACTTAGGCGATGGAAACAATATGTCGCATGCTTGGTTAATCATGGGTGCGATCATGGGCGCACATGTTGTTGCAGCAACACCAAGTGGCAAGTGGGCACCAGATCCAGTTGTTGTCGCAGTTGCAAAAAACATTGCAGCGCAAAGTGGTGGAAAAGTTGAAGTAACAAATGATCCAGAAGCTGCGGCAAAAGATGCATCTGTTCTGTACACAGATGTGTGGATGTCGATGGGTGATTCAGAAAGTGATCGCAAAGAGAAGGTGCTGGCACTGTCTCCATTTGCAGTAACTGAAAACCTGATGAAATTGGCGGGCAAGGATTCGTTGTTCATGCATTGTCTACCGGCCCACCGTGGTGAAGAAGTTGAAGCAACTGTCATTGATGGGCCGCGTTCGGTCATCTGGCGCGAGGCTTTCCACCGCAGAACTACGATTCAATCCATTCTGTATCACCTAGTTCGTGGTGACTTAAAGGGCTATACGCACTAGCATTTCAGGCATGCGCGTAGCCGTCCCACGGGAAATCAAAGAGGGAGAAAAGCGCGTTGCGCTTGTCCCAGATGTCATCAATAAGTTAACTCGCTTAGGCCTAGATGTTGTTATCGAAGCCGGCGCAGGATCACATTCACAAGCAACAGATGCTGATTTCAGCGCTGCTGGTGCAACGGTAAA
>CAYMNN010000084.1:0-3474 GCA_964391815.1 uncultured Candidatus Planktophila sp. | reverse complement strand
GTTAAAACCATCCCGAGCAGCTTCTTTGCGGGCTTTGCCAAGGTTTCAGAGCGTGAATTCTATGAAGTAGAAGATCCACAAGATCGTAACGTGCCAAACGTTTCATTCGAATAAGAACCTCCGTCCAAAAAACAAAAATGAACTTTAGAACAATGCAAGCGGCTAACCGCCGCAAAACAATTGGTTTGCTCATGGGTATGGGCCTATTGATGTGGTGTGTTGTTTACGCCGCGCTTTCATACTTTGGCGGAACCGGTGCTGGCATTGTTCCTATCGCAGTTGGTATTTCACTAATTTCAGTGTGGGGCTCTTACTATGGCTCTGACAAATTAGTGTTAACAATGACTGGTGCGAAGTTAATTCAAGAATCAGATAATCCAAAATTGTTTGATTTGATCCACGAAGTAATCATTGCTTCAGGTTTACCAATGCCAAAAGTAGCTGTGGTTATTGATGATGCACCTAATGCATTTGCAACTGGACGCGACCCAGACCATGCGCTGATCGCATTTACTACTGGAATTTTGGATGTAATGGATCGCGATCAACTGCAGGGTGTAATCGCCCACGAATTAGCCCACGTTGCTAACCGAGACACCTTGGTAAGTGCGGTTGCGGCAACTACAGCGGGGGCAATTGCAATTGTGTCCGATGTATTGGCGCGCATGATGTTCTTTGGTGGACGCCGCGAAAACAACAACGCTAATCCAATCGCTTTAGTTGTTTCGCTCATCATTTTGATTATGGCACCTGTTGCAGCGATCATGTTGAAATCGGCAATTTCTCGCAAGCGCGAATCACTAGCTGATGCAACCGCGGTTTCATTTACTAGAAATCCTGCAGGTTTGCGTTCAGCGCTCGAAGTACTTGCTGCAGATTCAACCGTTGTTCAACAACGATCAACTGCGGTGGCACACATTTGGATCGAATCACCACTGGATTCAAAATCAGTATCAAAGATGTTTTCTACCCACCCACCGATTCAAGAACGTATCGCTGTTCTAAAATCTATGGAATCGCTGGGCTGATTAGTTCTGCGTTAGTTCTTAAAATGCAGCGTAAAGGTTGCGCCTTTTCCTAGCTCGGAAGCCACTGTTACTTCGCCCCCGTGGGCACGCATAACCGCATCCACAATCGAAAGTCCTAAACCACTGCCATCTTTACTGTTGCGCTGGCGTGAAGCATCCACACGATAGAAACGTTCAAAAATTCGCGCCTGATCTTCAGGTGATAAGCCAGGACCATTATCTGCAACAGTTACAAATACATCTGCGCCTTCTTTGTATGCAGAAACCGTAATTGCTGTACCTGCAGGTGTGTGCGCTCGTGCATTTGCCAACAAATTAGTTACAACTTGATAAATCTTGTCGGCATCACCTTTTGTAGTTACTCCGGCAGAAATATTAGAAGTAATTACATGATCTGGTCCAGCAACTTGGGCCGAAGCAACCGCTTCATGTAACAACGCCGTTAGATCAACATCAGTAATGACAAGTTCACGGGATTGATCCATACGTGCAAGCATCAATAAATCTTCTACCAGATAACCCATACGCATTGATTCTTTTTCAATACGAGAAATCAATTCATTAGTTTTTTCACCTTCAGGGACCGCCCCTTGTCGGTGAAGTTCGGCAAAACCACGGATAGCTGTTAGCGGTGTACGTAATTCATGGCTGGCATCTGCAACAAAGCGACGCAATTTATCTTCGCTGCGCATACGTGCATCAAAAGCTTCCTCAATACGGGAAAGCATTATGTTCAGCGAAGTACTTAAGCGACCGACTTCGGTATCTGGTTCAAAGTTATCAAGACGAGCAGAAAGATCACCGGCAGCAATTTTTTCGGCGGTTTCTTCAATCTTTTCCAGCGGTCGCATACCAACTTTAATTACTTGGCGGGATGCAAAAGCAATAAAGAGAAGTACTAAACCACCAATGATTAAAAAGACGACTGCAATTTGATGAGTTGTTTTATCAAAATCTGCCAAAGATTGCGCAACAATCACAGAACCCAAAGAAGAAGGCAAAACAGTTGTTGCTACCCGAAAATCCGCACCCGGTGCTTCGATCGTAAATGGTTTGCTTCCGTATTCAGCGACCTGTCCAGGCAGCAAACCCTTCACATAATCAGTGATTTTATTGGAGTTAAAGTCTCCACCGATTCCACCGATCAAGTTTCCGAAAGGATCTAGCACCGTTACCGAGATAGTTGTTGGTACTCGATTGAGCGGAGTAACTGATTGTGCTGAACGTTCTTCATCACCATCTTCATCACGGGCGATTCCAGCGCGATCAAGACGCTCTTGTGTTCCGGCAACAACACTGAGTAACTGATCATCTACTTGATTAATTAAGTAGTTACGAAGTAGAGCTTGAGATCCAACACCTGCACCCACGAACCCAATCGCAGAAAGAACGAGAACTCCGATCGTTAAACGATTACGAAGACTTGAATTCGCCCAATCTATGCGTCGTGTTCGTGATCTCATTTACTACTTAGGCGGCATCCGTAATCGGTAGCCGACTCCACGGACTGTGTGAATCAGCGGTGGCTCAAAGGCGTCAACCTTCTTGCGCAGATATGAAATGTAAGTTTCAACAATTCCCATGTCACCACGGAAGTCGTATTGCCATACGTGATCAAGGATTTGTGCCTTTGATACAACGCGATCAGCGTTAATAATTAAGTAACGCAGCAATGCAAATTCAGTTGGTGAAAGATCTAGTAGCTCACCAGCACGGCGAACTTCGTGTGTTGCTTCATCTAGTTCAAGATCTGCAAAGCGCATCTTTTCATCATCAATATCAATTTGATCCACACCTGTGCGGCGGAGAAGTGCGCGCAAGCGTGCAACAAGCTCTTCTAATGAAAATGGCTTTGTCATGTAATCATCGCCGCCAAGAGTTAAACCCTTAACTTTGTCATCCATGCCATCTTTAGCGGTTAGAAACAGAACTCCTGTATCAACGCCTTCATTACGAATCTTCTTGCACACTTCAAAACCATTTAGGTCAGGCAACATCACATCAAGAACCATTGCATGTGGCTTAAAGTCTTCAGCTACACGTAGTGCTTCTGCACCATTGGCCGCAGTGCGGACATCAAAGCCCACAAAACGCAGGCTTGTAGAAATTAACTCGCTGATGCTTGCTTCGTCATCAACAACGAGTATGCGCTGGCTGTTCTTTTCTAGTGTTGTAGTCATGACCAGAGAATGCTCTCACAGTCTGAGTCTTTCCTGAGAATGAACGGAATTTACGCCTAATCTTCTTTGACGCTACGCAGTAAAACCTGCGCAACATCTAAGACTTCGACGGCAGACTCCTTGGCGTTCATTCCATCGCTGGTCATCACGCGGCAGAAGGGACAGGCCACAGCCAGTTCAGTTGCACCCGTTGCGATCGCTTCTTCAACACGGTTGATGTTGATGCGCGTGCCAATTTTTTCTTCCATCCACATGCGTCCGCCACC
>CAYMNN010000083.1:0-3482 GCA_964391815.1 uncultured Candidatus Planktophila sp. | reverse complement strand
CAGGAATGGATATCCCGCAAGATAATTCAATTGTTAGCCCACAAACATTTCCATACATGGTTGCAGCTTTTGCTTCCTTAGTTGGTCTTGGATTAATTGTGGATGTATTGCGTGGAAAGCATGGCGTCCCTGATGGAGACGAACCAGGTGCCCCATACACGCCACTTAATTGGAAAACCATGGGCATCGTTGCAACCGCTATTGGTTTGCACGTAATTTTGCTTGAGACTGCAGGTTATGTAATTGCCGCAACTGTTTGTTTCTGGGGCGTTGCTTACGCATTTGGTTCTCGCAGAATTTGGAAAGACTTGGGTATCAGTGCTCTGTTTGCATTGATTGTTTATTTTGCATTTAGTAAAGGCTTGAACATTAATCTGCCTTCAGGCATTTTTGAAGGGATTCTTGGCAATGGGAAATAACTTCGCACTCTTACTAGATGGTTTCCAAACCGTCTTTACACCAACAAACCTGATGTTCGGTCTGTTGGGTACTTTCTTAGGAACACTTGTAGGAGTGCTCCCTGGAATTGGCCCAGCACTTGCAATTGGTTTATTGCTACCAATTACATTGACAGTAAACCCAACTTCAGCCTTGATTATGTTTGCCGCTATTTTCTATGGCGCAATGTATGGCGGATCAACAACTTCTATTCTTTTGAATACGCCAGGTGAAAGTGGTTCGGTAATCACCGCACTTGAAGGCAACAAAATGGCCAAAGCCGGACGTGCTGGAGCCGCCCTTGCCACTGCTGCTATTGGCTCATTCGTTGCGGGAACTATTGCAACAATTTTGCTGGCCTTTGGAGCCCCACTTCTTGCTGAATTCGCTTTAACGATTCAGCCTGCGGGCTACTTATCTTTGATTATTTTGGCTTTTGCCACGGTTGGAACTTTGCTGGGTACTTCGCGTATTCGTGGATTGGTTGCGCTTTCAACCGGTCTTGTCATCGGTCTTATCGGTGCGGATCTGCAATCAGGAGCACTGCGCCTTACTTTTGGAAATCTAAATGCAATTGATGGAATCGAGACAGTTACTGTCATTGTTGCAATTTTTGCTTTGGGTGAAACTTTGTACCTTGCAAGCCGTCACACATTAGTAAAGGCATCGGTTTTGCAGGTCAACGGTAAAGCGTGGATGACTCGAGAAGATTTCAGACGTTCTTGGCGACCTTGGTTACGCGGAACTGCGATTGGATTTCCACTGGGTGTAATCCCTGCAGGTGGCTCTGAAGTACCAACATTTTTGTCTTACGGTGTTGAAAAAGCCATTTCAAAAAATAAAGATGAATTTGGTAAGGGTGCAATTGAAGGTGTCGCAGGACCAGAAGCTGCCAACAATGCAAATGCCGCAGGTGTGTTGGTTCCAATGCTTGCACTTGGTTTGCCAACATCTGCGACAGCTGCAGTGGTTTTAGTTGCTTTTCAATCCTTCAATATTCAACCAGGTCCAATGCTTTTCCAGACCAACCCTGAAATTGTATGGGGATTAATTGCCTCACTCTTTGTAGGAAACTTCTTGTTACTAGTTCTCAATCTCCCATTGATTCGTTTTTGGGTAATGCTTCTTAAGATTCCGACACATTATCTATATGCCGGAATTACTACTTTTGCGCTTTTAGGTGCATATGCACTGAACAACTCAACATTTGATTTACAGGTTGCCTTAGCCGTTGGTGTTATTGGCTTCCTTTTCCGTCGTTTCGGAGTCCCAATCACCCCATTAATTATCGGTGCCATCCTGGGTCCATTGTCTGAGTTGTATTTCAAGCGGTCTTTGCAGATTAGCCAAGGAGATTGGGGCATCTTGATCGATGGCACTTTCCCTAAGGTGATTTACGGAATCTTGATTCTTGTAATTATTGGCCCACTTGTTTGGAACTTTAAAAAGACCTTTGCAATAAAGAAGTAAATGGCTGCAGATAAGTTGCTTCCGTGGGCGAAACCGCTTCTGGTTTCATCCACACTTACACAGGCCACTATTTACGTTCTACGCCCGATGATTACGTATCGAGCAATTGAACTAGATGGCAATGCGGCGCAAATTGGTTTGATTGCTGCTTTGTATGCACTCTTTCCAGTTTTACTTGCCCTGCAGTTTGGTTCTTGGGTTGGAAAACTTGGAGAGGCAAAATTCATTATTTATGGAACTGTGGCGATGATGGTCACATCTGCAGCGCTGATCTTTGCTAACAACCTGGTAACTCTTGGCATTGCAACGGCAGCAGCTGGACTTGCGCATTTAGCGTGCATGGTTGGCGGACAATCAATGGTTGCCTTACGTGCACCTCGTGCAAGTTACGACAGATATTTTGGTTTCTATACCTTCAGCGCTTCTGTTGGCCATATGTTGGGCCCAATCATTGCCTCGATTGTTGCTGGCTCAAACGGAACTCTTCCTAAATCAACATCAAACGCATTTTTGCTCGGTGTAGTTTTAACAATCCTTGCTCTCTTTCCTGTGATCAAGTGGCGTAATGAAAGACCTACAGTTGAAGCCAAAGAGAATGCCGACGGAACTTTTAAAGCTGCAGCAAAGCTAGTTAAGCGCCCCGGAATAATGGCAGCGATTTACATTTCTTTGGCTATTTCTTCGGTTGCTGATGTTCTAGTCGTTTTCTTGCCATTGTTTGGAACAGAAAACAACTTTTCGCCTTATGCAATCGGAGCAATTCTTGCAATTCGAGCTGGTACAACGATGATGTCTAGGTTTTTCCTGGGTCGATTAAGTCAGCGTTTTTCTACATTCCAATTACTGTGGTGGAGCACAATCATTTCAACACTATGTTGTGGTGCGATGGCATTTGCACATACGCCAATCACATTAGGAGCAATTGTCTTCATTGCAGGTTTCTCACTTGGTGTTGGACAGCCGCTAACAATGTCTTTGGTTTCGCAAAAGACTGAAAGCAGCGAACGCGCACTGGCAGTATCTGCCCGATTAATGGGCAATAGATTTGGCCAATTCCTGGTGCCGGCTAGTGCTGGAGCTTTGGCGGCAGCATCTGGGGCAGGGGCGGTTTTCATCGGCTTAGCGGTATTGCTAGCCAGCTCGATTTTCAGCGTAAAACGCAACTGATCTGTGGCCTGAATTACAACAATGTAGTTCATTAGGCGGATTTCCCTTATTTGAGCCTGAGCCCTAAACTACGAGTTCGCTTGTTTCACGCTTAAACAGAAATGTAGGTACAGCTTGGCTAAAAAAGATGGCGCCATCGAGATGGAAGGCACCGTTGCTGAAGCTTTACCTAACGCGATGTTTCGTGTGGAGCTAACTAACGGACATAAAGTCCTCGCTCACATTAGCGGCAAGATGCGAAAGAACTACATTCGTATTCTTCCTGCCGATCGTGTGATCGTTGAAATGAGTCCGTACGACCTAACAAAGGGTCGAATTATTTATCGTTATAAGTAACAAGGGGAGCAATAGACATGAAGGTTAATCCAAGCGTTAAGAAGATTTGCGATAAGTGCAAAGTCATTCGC
>CAYMNN010000082.1:0-3487 GCA_964391815.1 uncultured Candidatus Planktophila sp. | reverse complement strand
GTTATCTCTAGGCGATCTTCACTTAACCGTGCTGATTCAGCACCGCCCCATTCGATGACAGTAATTGAATTAGCAATATCGAGATCTAAATCATCTAGGTAAAGATTTGGATTTTCAGAATCCACTAAACGATAAGCATCAACATGGATAAATGGGATAGCAGCTTTATGAACTCGAGAAATAACAAAGGTGGGAGAAGTAATCCCAGATACTCCAAGGCCTGCGCCAACGCCTTGAGCAAGTACGGTTTTTCCGGCACCCAGTGGGCCATTTACAAGCACTAAATCGCCGGCACGCAGATGTGTAGAAATCTGAAGCCCAAGTTGATGCATAGCTTCGGGTGTGGCGATTGTGATCACTGTCTTAGAGTAAAGGAAAGCGGGGCCAGATAAATCTGGCCCCGCTTTCTATTCACCCTTGATTACTGATTGTCTGTGTAGTACTTCAACAATGGAACGCTGATTTCCTTATCCATTGAGAGGTTTCCAGCCTTGCGAACAGCTGTGTACAGAGCGCCACCAGTTGGTAGCTTGCCTGTATTTGCTGTCTGAACCAAAGTACGTGCAACTAGCAACCATTGTGCGGTTGAGAAGTTACAGTGGTTTGTTCCAGGTGCTGCTGGAGTCGTAGTGATTGGAGAACCTGCTTCATTGAACTTTGTATAACCCTTTTCAGGAGTTGTATTCCAAAGCATCAAAAGCTTGTTTGTAGGGTTCTTGTAATCACGTGATGACTTGTATGCCTTGCGAGCAGCAGCCTTTTCAGCTGCATACTGCTCTGCATATAGATCAACGAGGCGCTGTGATGCACCTGCAGGAGTAATTGGATCAGCAACTCCAACCATCAAGATAGTTGGAACATTGATCTTTCCTGTGTTGACGTGAAGTGAGTTCATCTTTGCAACAGCTGTTGGATTAGCCTTTGCGCGTGGTGCACCTGGGTTAGCAGGTGACAACGCTGCAAGAAGCGCATCGATAACAGTGTTACCAGATAGAGCTGCGTTGAAGATAACTCTTTCGCCATCGATACGGGCTGCGTAGTCAGTCTTTGTGTTATCAAAGATTGCGCCACCTGCTTGGTTCTCAACATCTTGTGTTGCAAGAACAGCAAGTGCTGCAGCATTTGTTCCATTTTCAAGGATTGCAAGTGCTGGGCTTAGAGCCAATGGGAATGTCAGCTTCAATGGGCCTTCTGGGCCTGAGATTGAGTCAAAGTGAGCAGACTGTGTTGGAAGTCCAGCCATGAGGCCAAGAAGCAACAATGCACTTCGTGATGGAACTCCAGCAGCTGCTAGTGACTTACCTGTAGCAGATGCTGTATCTGGCCATGCACCAGTTGCGAGCGCTGCTTGCAACTTGCCCATAACAGTAAACACCTTGCCTAGATCAGCGTATGACTCTGCAACTCCTGCTGCACCTGGTGAGTAGTTTCCACCCTTGATTGTTGGATCAAAGAGAACCTTTACTCCCCATAGGAAGTCTCCAGCCATTGTGAGCTGTGGTGCGATGTTGTCAGCCATACACAAAGGCGCAGCTGCATCGATCAAGTTTGGATACTTCTCAGCAAGACCCTGAGTAATTACGCCACCAAGAGAAGCTCCCCAAGCAACAACTTTATTTGTCTTTGGGAACTGCTTCTTGAATGTGCCAATTAGCTCAACATTTGTCTTGATTGCTGAATCTGGATTCCACCCTTGACGAGCAAAACCTGAACCAACAATTGCAACTCCTTGGCTAAAGAAATACTGCGCAACGGCAGCGTTTCCACCAGGAACTGGCTCTGGTGTGTTGGTTACCTTGTAACCACCAATCAGAGGAATTGCTGAAGGGATATCAACGTTGTAACGATATCCGTGTGAGTACAGCGCAACAGTTCCGTTGAAGTTTGCTGGAACCTGCATTGCGTACGGTGCGCCATCTGATGTCACGCCAACGCATGTCTGGATTGGGCTTTTGCCATCGCACGCTGGAGTTGCGTTAGCAACTGTAGGTGCTGCGACTAGAACTGTTGTTGCAAGTGCTGCAACTGAAAGAAGCGAGAGAATTCTTACTTTCTTCATTAGTTTGGTAATCCCTTCGCTGGCATTGCAGGACGTACGTATGTTGACTTAACAACTGCGCCAGATCCTGAATCGGTTGTGTAAGCAACGTATGAACCACCAATTGGAGCTAGATCACCAGTTGCTGAGTACTTTCCAACCCAGTATCCGGTCAAACCAACTTGGCTAGTACGAGAATACCCAGCAGGTACCAATGCAGAGTTTGCAAATGTTGCACCCCTTGTATTGATCGCATTAATCAGTGACTTACGTGTTGGGCTTGGACCAGCTGCCTTGAGTGCCTGAGCAGTCATGAACGCTGTGTTCATTCCAAGAAGAACGTTGAGATCGAAAGGTGATCCCGGTACAGCCTTTGCGTAGATATCAGAGAAGAACTTGACGTACTCATCCTTCATATCTGTTGTCGCTGGAACTGGTGAGAATCCAATTGCTCCATTTAGTACGGCAGGTGGTACACCAGTCGCTCTAATTGTTGTTGCATCTCCACCAACTGAGCCAAGCATCCACTGTGGTGCATAGCGAAGTTGAGCTGCAGTTCCGAGCATCGCTGATGTTGCAGAAGAAACACCGAAGAGAATTACTACATCTACTTCAGCGGCCTTAAAGCGTGTGATCCAGCCTGCTGCTGCAGTTGCTGATTGTGAACCTGATGCGTATGGCACGCGTACCGCGAAGTTAACACCTGCGGTCTTGAAGCCTGCTAGTGCATCTGTTCCGAAATCGTCATCCTGGTATAGAAGACCAATCTTCTTACCAGCAAAGTTTTCCTTGATGTACTGACCCATGATCTTTGCTTCCATGATGTAGGAAGGAAGAACTGTGTATGTAGTTGGGTACTTCTTCTTGTCTGCGAATCCACTAAATCCTGTGTTTACAAAAAGAACAGGGATTCCGCGGCGACCTGGGTTAACAGATGAAGCAACCGCTTTCACATTTGCAGTACCGAGAGGTGCAAGAAGCGCCATGACCTTATCCTTAAGGATTAGCTCATTTGTCTTTGCAACTGCTTCAGTTGGAACATAACGATCATCCTTAACAACCAAGGTGACCTTACGTCCGTTGATTCCACCATTTGCATTGAGGTAATCAAAATAAGCCTTTGCTGCACCTGGAATCTTGTTGTAACCAAGTGATGCTGTACCAGTTAGAGGAAGAGTCATTCCGAGTTTGATCTCTGTTGAGCTGACTCCGACCTCTTTTGCTTGCGCAGGAATAGCTGTTGCAACTAATCCAACGATCGCCAGTACCGCTGAAGCTGTAAACAGCTTGCGACGGTTAAGTGCTTTCATGTGTTTCCTTCCATCGAGGGTTTGGACCGAGATTACTGCATTTACTTGTGAGTACTACCCAGTAATGCTTCATGTTTAGCCTTTCGAGCGCGATGTTGCTCGACAGGCCCGTTTGGTACGAATAGAACGGTCAGGATCA
>CAYMNN010000081.1:0-3599 GCA_964391815.1 uncultured Candidatus Planktophila sp. | reverse complement strand
AGACCAATTGCCATTGGTTGCTATCTAGTTGCATTTAATTAGCCTCCGTGAGGATTATGTGGAGAGATCCTTTTGACCTCTCGCAAACCGCTGACCCTGGGAGACCTCGAGGAGCTCCCTTGACCATCGATACTCATAGTGTGAACCTGTTGCGAGGCTTTTGCACCTTCCTAAAGCATTTTTTTCCAGATTTTTTTAATATTTTTTTCAAAATTGAGCGTGAAAATGGGGCGGCATTAGTCTACCGACCAGTACCGCCCCATTCTTTAAACGACTAGATAAATTACTTGTAAGTAACTTATTGACCTGCCCACAACTTCATTTCGGCAGCAAATGGATCAAGACCCATCGGTCCTAACTTCAATGCATAGTTATGGAACTTCTTCATATTGAACTTATCGCCTAGTCGAGTCTTTGCATCTTCGCGGGCGTTCATCCACACACGTTCTCCGACCTTGTAAGAGATTGCCTGTCCTGGCCAACCCAAATAACGATCGGTTTCACTGCGGGAATGATCTTCATCAAGAAGTGCTTGCTCGTTGAGCAACTTGCGTGAACTTTCTGCGTTCCACACATTGCCATCGAAATCCTTGTAACCCAGGTGCATTCCGATATCAACAACGATACGAGCCGCACGTAGCGCTTGCGCAGACAGATAACCCATTTCAATTCCTGGCTCATCAAATGCACCAAGTTCATTCATGAAACGTTCGGCATACAACGCCCAACCTTCGCCGTATCCACTGATCCAAGCTGCTTGGCGTTGAAATCTAGTGAGTCGATCCTTTTCAATCGCCGCTGTTCCAAATTGCAAATGATGTCCAGGAACTGCCTCGTGGTACCAGGTCGAAACTAAGTGCCAGTTGCTGACTTCATTCTTACCCAGCATCGGAATCCAGGTTGTACCTGAACGAGACAAATCTTCAGATGGTGGGTTGTAATACGGCGCGGACGCGCTGCCTTCTGGTGCTAGTCGCGCTTCACAAATTGCAATTCGAGGATCGATATCAAAGTACTCACCATTCATGCGCTTCATTGCCGCATCGGTGAAATCCTGCAAATACTTAACAACATTTTCTGGACCAACAACCTTGTACTTAGGATCATTGTCCAAAGTATCTGCAACTTCGCGCAACGTCTTTGCCTGAGGGTTGATTAACTTTGCAAGCTCCCACATGCGATCGTTAATCGCTTTTAGCTCTTGCTTGCCCCATTCATATGTTGCTGGAAGGTCAAGCTTTGCACCGGTGAAGTAGCGAGACCACACCGCATAACGTTCTGCACCAACCGCGTCATGAGGCGTTGCAATTGGCAGGTACTGGGTACGCAAGAATTCTGCCGTTTCTGCAGATGCTTTTTCTGCAAGCTTTGCAGCTTCATGAATCGCTGGGTACTTACCGTCTTTATCAAAGTTTTTGCACATAGCGCTGTAACCGCCATTGGCGTAGCTATCTAGTTGGGCAATAACGCCATTTACTTGGCGCTGGGCAGTTGTTTTTCCAGATTTAGCAACGGTCAAAATGGTTTCACACCAGGACTTATATGCGCCATCTACTGCCGCTAAACGCTTAGCAATATTGTCGAAATCCTGAGCTGAGTTCTTAGGCATTAATTCAAAAATTGAGCGAACATTTGATGGCGGCGATGTTAAAACATTCCACAAAACAAATGACTCTTGGCTATCGTGTAAAGCAAGACCTGATTCAAGACGTTCGGTCATTACCGCCTTGGCAATGCGATCGATTTCGTCAATTGGCTCTAGCGCTGCCAATTTCTTCAATGTCTCGCGGGTCAAGTTAGCACTTACTTCGGCCGCTGCGATCGAGAAATCATCTAACTTGTCCTGGTTTAAACCATTACCAAGATAGGTGCAACCCATCGGACTTAATGCGGCTTCTTGATCGATATAAACATCGCTGATTTCAAATATGGGTGATCTATGTGTCATTGCGCAAGTTTGGCAGTGGCTTTGGCCTTTGTCCACGGTTAATTTGCGATAAGTACCCTAGGCTGACTAAGTGAGCCTAGCCCCAGTAATTCCCCCAAAGCTTCGCGGCTGGTTTCATCTGGGTGCAACGCCTGCGGTAATAATCGCATCACTAGTACTTTTCATTTTGAGCGAATCTTCTTTGAAATTCGCGGTGGCGGTGTATTCAATTACAGCGATCATGCTCTTTAGTGTTTCAGCTGTTTACCATCGCGTCCCATGGGTTCCGGCCAAAAAGAAAATTTGGCGACGTTGGGATCACGCCAATATCAATTTATTAATTGCTGGCTCATACACACCTTTTGCTGTTGCATTACTTGAAGGTCGAGACCGAACAATCCTGTTGTTGGTTGTCTGGATTGGCGCAGCAATGGGTGTTGGTCTTCGAGTCTTTTGGATTAACGCACCGCGTTGGCTTTATGTTGCTAACTATTTACTTCTGGGGTGGGTCGCTGTTTTCTATACTCCGGCGCTGTATCGGGCGGGTGGTTTATGGGTGTTACTTCCAATCGCAATTGGTGGACTCTTTTATTCAGTCGGTGCAATCTTCTATGCGCTCAAGCGTCCAGGGCGGGAGGCTAAATACTTCGGCTTCCATGAGCTCTTCCACATCTTTGTTTTAGCCGCGTGGATCTCGCAATACATAGCCATTTCTGTGGCGATTTACAGTAAATAGGCCTGTGCTCTAACCTAAGCCCCATCAATACATAATCATTGAGCTGCGGGGTGTGTGATGGCTGAAAAGAAAACCTTCCTTAACTGGGTTGGCTTTACTGGCGAGGATGAAAGTTCTAACCAACCTTCATCTGTTGACCGCATCCGCGAACTTGAAGCACAGATTGCAGATTTGAAATCCCGCCGTGACATCACCGGTTTAACAAAAGAAGAGTTTGAAATTCTGGCAACTGAGACAGCAATGTCCATGATCAAGTCTGCGCAAGCTCGTGAAAGCAAAGCTCAAGCTGCCGCTTCTCGTTTAGTTGCAGAAACCACACGCGCTACCAAGGAAGAGTTAGAAGCAGCCGATGCAAAAGCGCGCTCAATTCTTTCAGGTGCAGAATCTCGCGGACGCAAATACATTCAAACTGCAGAAGCAGAAGCTGAAGAAAAGATTGCTCAAGCAGAAGCTGAAGCAGAAGGTTTGATGGAGAGTAAGAAGCGAGAAATTGCCGCTCTTGCTACAGCAGCTCGTCGTGAAGGCGAAAGAATTGTTGCCGAAGCAACTACTGAAGTTTCTGGTTACCGCCAATGGTTAGCTGGAGTTATTTCAGAGGCTGAACGTTTGTATCGAATTCAAAAGCAATCACTAGATGCCGCAGAGTCTGCAATTCAACAATCACGCAATCGCCTTGATGGCGCTTTCCAGCGTCTTGAAGAGTTACAAAAGAGTGTGATTGAAAACCTCAATGCCGATGACACATTAATTAATCCAGGTCCGCTGAAGGTTTCAAGCCAGCGCACACGTCCGGCACTTGCCGCTCCTGCCAAGAGTGTTAAGAAAAGTGCCAAGAAGACCGCTAAGAAAGCTCCAGCAAAGAAGAGCGCTGCAAAGAAATCTGCAAAGCGCTAATTTCATTTAGCTCATAACAGCCATGTCCACTTCCCGCGGCAT
>CAYMNN010000080.1:0-3705 GCA_964391815.1 uncultured Candidatus Planktophila sp. | reverse complement strand
GGTGAAGAAGGATACGACCGTCTAGTTGCAAACAACGGTTCTAACTTCTACGTTGGTTCACAAGATGAACTGAACGCAAAGGCACTTCGTTTGGTGAAGAAGCACTTCCCAAGCGCAAGCCCAAGCAACCCACTAAAGGTGAAGGTACTTGTACCTGGCAACAACCCACGTCGTGCAGCAGAGTTCGCACTTGCTAAGGCAAATGCAATCAAGGCTGGTTTCGACCTACAGGGTGATGTTCAGGCTTCATGGTCACCACGTATTCAGAACACTGAATACGATGCAATGTTCTTTGCGTACTGCCAAACAGCAGTATCACAGACAGGAACAAACTCTAACTTCAAGCTAGGTGGAGGAAACAACCGTACAGGTGTTAACTTGCCAAACCTTGATGCAATCTTGGATTCATTGCAGCTACCACTGTCACGTTCATCTTACATTTCTAAGGTGATCCAGGCAGAGCGCATCATCCACGCAGAGGGAATCACAGTTGGTGTATTCCAGTTCCCTGCAGTGACTGCATACAACTCAAACCTCAAGGGCGTAAAGCCTGCGGCACTATCTCCAACACTTGTTTGGAACTGGTGGGAGTGGTCATACTAATAGCTTGATTTAAGCTATTAGTCTCGCCCGATAAGGGTGAAATAGCAGTAACCGAGTGGCATCTGGTTTAAAAACCAGATGCCACTCGCGCTATGATTCGACACTGTTTACAGCAATTTAGAAATCTAAGGGGAGCATCGCATGCTGAGTTACATCTCGCGTCGGCTTGGTATTTCAATAATGATTTTGTTTGGATCATCTTTCTTGGTCTATAACCTTGCCGCCTACGCTAGTGATCCGCTTGCTGAACTGCGCTTGAGTAATGATGACAGCGCACAACAGCAAATTGCAGCCCTTACTCGACAGCTCAACCTTGATACACCTCCACCGCTTCGCTACTTCTTATGGCTTCGAGGCTTGCTTGGCGTATTTGTAGGAAATCTCAATTTAGGAACAACTCGTGACGGTTTGTCAGTTCAATCCGAATTAGCCTACGCAATTCCGGTCACGATTCGCTTGGTTCTAGTTGCAACAATTACCGCAGTGCTTTTTGGTCTTGCACTTGGAATCATCTCAGCGCTTCGTCAGTACAGCCGCTTCGATTACGGCATGACTTTCCTCGCTTTCCTTCTTTACTCACTTCCAATTTTCTGGGTAGCAGTTCTTCTTAAAGAATTTATGGCAATCCAGTTCAACAACTTCTTATCAGAACCTAATATTCCATTCCGCTGGATGGTTATTTTCTCAGTCTTTGTGGCAATCTTCTGGAGCTCATTGCTCGGAGGTGAACGCAAGAGATTCTGGACTGTATTTGGCGGTGCCTTTGCTACCAACTTTGTAATTTTATGGGCCATCGATTTCACCAATTGGTACCTAGATCCAGGTCTTGGACCAATCTTGATCGCCTTCTTGGCCGTTGGAATCGCCTTTGGTGTAACTTCGATCTCGTCAGGTCTTTCTGATCTGAAAGCGAAGAAAGCCGCTCTGGTTATGGCAGCACTTGCAGTCATTTGGTATTACCCAGCGCAATGGATCTTTAACAATTTTGTTTCTTATTTCGCTATCTTTGTGATGCTGGTGCTATTAGTTGCTACTGGTGTCTTTGTTGCACGTATCTTCAGCAAGATTGATCGTGGTCCAATTGCAAGAACTGCGATCATCACTGGTGTCTTGTGCGGTTTCTTGATCTTAATCGATCGCATTATGCAAAGCTGGAAAGAGTACAGCGCAACTGATGCGGTTAATTATCGCCCAGTGCCAACCTTTGGTCAGCGTAAAGATCAGCTAGTTACTGAGGATTTTTGGCTCAATAACTTAGACATCATCATGCACTTGATCTTGCCTACCCTTGCGTTGATTTTGATTTCACTTGCTGGCTGGATCCGTTATTCACGCGGTGCGCTGCTAGAGGTTCTAAACCAGGATTACATTCGAACCGCTCGTGCCAAGGGCTTGAATGAAAGAGTTGTAATTACTCGTCACGCATTCCGAAACATGATGTTGCCACTTTCAAGCTTGTTCGTGGGCGAATTCGTGGGCTTGGTTGGAGGCGCAGTTATTACCGAACGCGTTTTTGGTTGGCAAGGTATGGGAACTTTGGGAATTAAAGCGATTAATACCTACGATCTAAATCTTTTGATGGGTGTTAACTTGCTACTTTCTTTCCTTGTTGTAACCGGAAACTTGTTGGCAGATTTGTTGTATTCAGCCCTAGACCCACGCATTAGATTGAGGAAGTAACCATGTCTCTATTTAAACGCAAAGAGAAAGCCACTGGAGAAATCCTGGCTGGCGGCGAAAGCGCTATTGCCAATAAAGAGGTTGAAGGTCTAAGCCAAGGCCAGATCGTTCGACGTCGTTTCTTCCGTCACCGTGCCGCCGTGGGTGCACTCATTGTTTTGTCATCACTCATAGTCTTTGTGATGACAGCTCTTGAAACCAAGATCGGTCCAATTCGTATTCCAGGTTGGTGGAAATGGACAACTGAAGATATTCCAGCACTTCGTTTCGAAGATTGCCCTGGTGGAACCACGGGATGTCCCACCCTTTCATTAAGGCCTGGTTCAGGTTTTGGATTGGGTACACACCCATTTGGTCAAGATGACATCGGTCGCGACTACTTCGCACTTGTTATGAACGGTGCACGTCGCTCATTGATGATTATGTTTGTCATCGGAGCTGTCGCTGGATTTATTGGTGTTGTGGTTGGCTCAATCGCTGGCTTCTACGGCAAGATGGTCGATGCAACACTTATGCGTCTTGTTGACTTCATTCAGACCGTTCCAACAATCATCATCGCTGCAGTTATTGGTAAGGCCGCAGGTAAGGTCGGACCGCTGTATTTAGCCTTGTTCTTGGGTATTTTGGGTTGGACGGGACTTGCTCGTTTGGTTCGTGCGCAGTTCTTGTCACTTCGCGAAATGGAGTTCGTTGATGCAGCGCGTGTAGCTGGTGCATCAAATATCCGAATTGCTTTCAAGCACATTCTGCCTAACGCGGTTGGTCAGATCATCGTTGCTGTCACCTTGATTATGGCGGGTGCAATTCTGACTGAAACCGCACTGTCATACCTAGGGTTTGGTGTTGTTGCACCAGATGTTTCACTTGGTCTTTTGATTAGCCAATACGAATCATCATTTACAACACGTCCTTGGTTGTTCTGGTGGCCAGGGCTATTCATCATTTCGATCGCACTGTGCGTTAACTTCATTGGTGATGGATTGCGTGATGCTTTCGATCCACGTCAGCGTCGTCGAATCACTAAGAAGGATCGCCTTCAAGCAAAACTTCACACAAAGGCAGGTGCTTAAGCCATGAGCAAAGACAACGTTCTTGAGATCTCCGATTTCAATGTTGATTTCTGGGTAGATGGTGTTTGGTATCCAGCTGTAATTGATATGAACCTAGGCCTTGCAGCCGGCAAGGTAACTGCGATCGTAGGTGAATCAGGTTCTGGCAAGTCAACAACCGCACTTGGTTTGATGTCACTTCTTGCATCCAATGCACGCATGGAAGGCAGCGTAAAGGTCAAGGGCGAAGAGATGCTCAACGCCAAGTCTTCGGTCTTGCGCAGTTTCCGCGGAAAAGAAGTTGCCTACATTTTCCAGGAGCCAATGACTGCCCTGAATCCTTTGTACACAATTGGTTTCCAAATCGTAGAAA
>CAYMNN010000079.1:0-3767 GCA_964391815.1 uncultured Candidatus Planktophila sp. | reverse complement strand
GTAAACATTGGAATTCACACAGATCACTGCCCAGCTGAAAAGCTAGATGGCTTCATGCGTCCACTTCTTGCATTTGGTGCAGATCGAATTAAGTCAGGCAAGGCTCCACTGTTTAACTCACACATGTGGGATGGATCAGCGGTAGACATGACCGAAAACATGAAGGTCGCTAAGGAAATGTTGGCGATGTCGGTTGCTGCAAAGACAATTCTTGAAATCGAAATCGGTGTTGTTGGTGGAGAAGAAGATGGAATCGAAGCTAAGCATGATGCAAAGCTGTATTCGACTCCAGAAGATGCGTTGATGACTATTGAAACACTTGGAACCGATGTCAATGCGCGCTACATGGTGGCAGCAACATTTGGAAATGTTCACGGTGTGTACAAGCCAGGAAACGTTGTCTTGCAACCAAAGATTCTTGCAACTTTGCAAGAGGCAGTTTCTGCCAAGCTAGGTCTTCCTGCAGGAAGCAAGCCAATGGACCTGGTATTCCACGGTGGTTCTGGCTCACTTCTTTCAGAGATCCGCGAATCACTTGATTACGGTGTAATCAAGATGAACGTAGATACAGATACTCAGTACGCATTTACTCGTCCAGTTGTTGATCACATGCTCAAGAACTATGACGGCGTGCTAAAGATCGACGGTGAAGTTGGAAACAAGAAGGCTTACGATCCACGCGCTTGGGGCAAGCTTGCTGAAGCAGGAATGGCCGCTCGTGTTGTTCGTGCTTGCGAAGATCTACGTTCAAACGGAACTTCATCACTCAAGTAATTAACTACTAGTCGGAGAGGCTTAACCATGCCTGCATTAGTACTGCTCGGAGCTCAGTGGGGCGACGAAGGCAAGGGTAAAGCCACAGACTTATTAGGTGATCGTGTTGATTATGTTGTTCGCTATCAAGGCGGAAACAATGCGGGCCACACAGTTGTCATTGGTGATCAAAAGTATGCGCTGCACTTGTTGCCATCAGGAATTCTTTCTCCAAATGTAATTCCAGTTATTGGTAATGGCGTTGTTATTGATCCAAGTGTTTTGCTTGAAGAAATCCGTGGTTTAAATGAACGCGGAATCGATACCAGCAAGCTTTTGATTTCAACTAACGCACATTTGATTACGCCGTATCACCGCACAATCGACAAGGTGTCAGAGCGTTTCTTAGGTAAATCAAAGATTGGTACAACGGGTCGCGGAATCGGGCCAGCTTATGCTGACAAAATCAACCGCATTGGTATTCGTGTTCAGGATCTATTTGATCCATCAATTCTTCGTCAAAAACTAGAAGGTGCGCTGCGCGATAAGAATCAGATTCTTATCAAAGTGTTTAATCGCAAGAACATCGAAGTCGATGAAGTTCTAGAAGAGTATTTGAAGTACGCAGACATCTTGCGCCCCTATGTTGCAGACACCGTTCTGATTTTGGATGAAGCACTAAAGGCCGGAAAGCGCGTACTGCTCGAAGGATCTCAAGGAACTTTGTTGGACGTTGATCACGGTACTTATCCATTCGTTACTTCAAGTAATCCAACCGCTGGTGGAGCTTGTACTGGTTCCGGAATCGGACCTACAAAGATCGGTCGAGTAATCGGAATCGTCAAGGCATATACAACTCGCGTTGGCAGCGGACCTTTCCCAACTGAATTATTTGACGAAGACGGCGAAGCACTTCGTCGCATCGGTGGTGAAATCGGTGTTACCACTGGCCGTGCGCGTCGCTGCGGTTGGTACGACGCACCAATTGCACGTTATGCAGTCCGCGTTAACGGATTAACTGATTTCTTCCTGACAAAACTAGATGTTTTAACCGGCTGGGAAAAGATTCCAGTATGTGTTGCCTATGAAATTGATGGAAAGCGCGTCGAAGAACTTCCGGCATCACAATCAGATTTCCACCATGCAAAGCCAATCTATGAATACTTACCTGGTTGGACTGAAGATATTTCAGGTGCGCGCAAACTTTCTGATCTTCCAAAGAACGCGCAAGATTATGTGGCATTCCTGGAAAAGATTTCAGGTGCTCCAATGAGCGCAATTGGTGTTGGTCCAGGACGCGATCAAACAATCGTCGTAAAGGATTTCATTTCATGAGTTTGCTCGCAGATCGCTACGCATCAGCAGCGATGCGCGAGATCTTTTCACCAGAAAGCAAGATAATTCTTGAACGTAAATTGTGGATCGCCGTCATGCGTGCACAAGCCGAACTTGGTCACACAATCGACAAGAGTGTAATTACAGATTACGAAAATGTAATTACAAAGATTGACTTGGCAGCTATCGATGCGCGTGAAAAGCAGACACGTCATGATGTGAAAGCGCGTATTGAGGAATTCAACGCTTTAGCCGGACACGAAGCAATTCATGCCGGAATGACTAGCCGTGATCTGACTGAAAACATTGAAGCGCTCCAGATTCGTCAAGGTTTAGATGTAGTCCACACCAAAGTTGTTGCACTACTTGCTCGACTAGCTGAAGCAGCAGTGAAGTATGCAGATCAACCAATTACTGGTCGTTCACACAATGTTGCAGCACAAGTAACAACTCTGGGTAAGCGCTTTGCCACTATTGCCGAAGAACTTCTCTTTGCATATGACCGTTTGCTTGGCCTGCAAGAGCGCTATCCAATGCGCGGGATCAAGGGTCCAGTTGGTACGGCGCAAGATTCCATTGATTTACTGGGTAGCTCAGCTGCGCATCAGAAATTAGAGCAAATTATCGCTAAGGAGCTGGGCTTTAACCAAGTTCTAGATTCAACTGGGCAGATTTACCCACGTTCATTTGATTACGATGTTTTAACAACATTGGTTCAACTAGCTTCAGCACCAGCTAATTTAGCAACATCAATTCGCTTGATGGCGGGCGCAGAGTTAGTTACCGAAGGCTTTAAAGCGGGTCAAGTTGGCAGCAGCGCAATGCCACACAAGATGAACACCCGTTCATGTGAGCGCGTTAATGGTTTAGCTGTTGTTCTACGTGGATATGCATCCATGATTAGCGAACTAGCTGGCAATCAATGGAACGAAGGCGATGTTTCATGCAGCGTTGTTCGCCGAGTTGCGATTGCAGATTCCTTCTACGCATTTGATGGTTTGCTGGAAACTATTTTGACAGTTCTTGATGAATTCGGAACTTTCCCTGCACTCATTAATGCTGAATTAGAACGTCAACTTCCTTTCCTTGCAACCACCAAGATTTTGATGGCCGCAGTAAAGGCCGGAATCGGCCGCGAAGTTGCACACGAAGTAATCAAAGAACATTCAGTGAAGGCCACCATCGCGATCCGTGAAGGCAAAGCAAACACCTTCTTTGATGAACTCGCTGCTGATTCTCGAATTCCGCTAGATCGAGCTGCGCTAGATCAATTAATTGGTAAGCCGTTAGATTTTGCAGGGGATGCACAACAACAAGTTGCTCGAGTTGTTAATCGAGTAAATGCAATTACAACTGAATTCAAAGATGCAGCAAAGTACACAGCTGAATCAATTCGTTAAGCGAAGTTGTTAAGTGCGCGATCCAGAAATTCTGCAACAAGTAAAAAGCACATTGGCTGCATTAACAATTAAAGCTCCAGGCAGAGCAATCGAAGTTCGAGTTCCGCCGTATGCTGCAGTTCAATGCGGCGCGGGCCCGACCCATACTCGTGGAACCCCACCGAACACCATCGAAATGGATGCCCAAACCTGGCTTGCCCTGGTCTCGGGTGAGCTCTCCTGGGATGAAGCGGTGGCCAGCGGTGCGGTTCTAGCCTCTGGCTCCAGGGCGGATCTGGC
>CAYMNN010000078.1:0-3800 GCA_964391815.1 uncultured Candidatus Planktophila sp. | reverse complement strand
GTAATCGCTTTAACGGGTGGCATTGGCTGCGGTAAGTCTTTGGCGGCCCAGTACTTTGCTGAACTTGGGGCGCTAGTAATTGATGCAGATCAATTGGCTCGTGCTGCCATTGAACGCGGTTCAGATGGTTTTGATGAAGTGGTCACTATTTTTGGCGATTCGATTTTGAAAGATGGAAATATTGATCGCAGGGCTTTGGGCGAACTTATTTTTAAAGACCCAAAAGCAAAAGCAACATTAGAAGGCATCATTCATCCAATAGTTCGTCGTGAATTTGAAGAAGCGGTTGCATCGCTTAAAGGAGACGACGTTCTAATTTATGAAATTCCATTGCTATACGAAACTAATGCCCACGAAAGATTTGACCTTGTGATTACTGTCGAATCTGAAATGGAAAACAGAATTGCTCGCTTGCGGGGCCGAGGAATGCATATTTCCGAAATCGAGGGCCGAATAGCTGCGCAAGCCACCCGGGAACAGCGCATCGAGATAGCCGATTTCTTGATCGAAAATGATGGAAGCGAAGATGAGCTGCTGCGCCAGGTGGAAAACATCTGGGATAGCCTTCACGATAGTTAATAAGTAGGCTTAGCAAATGCGCCCGATATCTGAACTTCAACGTCGGGTTGAGCCCTTTCAAGTAATCAGCGACTACGTTCCGGCCGGAGATCAGCCTGCTGCAATCGCTGAAATCACAAAACGCATTAATGCGGGGGAACGCGATGTTGTTCTCTTGGGTGCAACGGGTACGGGAAAGTCAGCGACAACGGCTTGGCTTATTGAGCAGCTGCAACGCCCCACCTTGGTGCTTGCTCCTAACAAAACCTTGGCCGCCCAGTTAGCCAACGAATTCCGTGAGCTACTACCCAATAATGCGGTCGAATACTTTGTCTCTTATTACGACTACTACCAACCAGAAGCTTATGTGCCGCAAACCGACACCTTCATTGAAAAGGATTCAAGTGTTAATGAAGAAGTCGAACGGTTACGTCACTCTGCCACTAATTCACTTCTTACTCGCCGCGATGTCATAGTCGTTGCCACAGTTTCCTGCATTTATGGCCTTGGAACCCCGCAGGAATATGTGGATCGCATGGTTCGCCTGCGCGTAGGTGAAGAAATCGAACGTAACGCTTTGCTTCGTAAGTTTGTGGATGTTCAGTACAAGCGCAATGACATGGCCTTTGAGCGTGGCACTTTTCGTGTCCGTGGCGACACCATCGAAATCATTCCGATGTACGAAGAACTGGCTATTCGTATCGAAATGTTTGGCGATGAGATCGAAAAGATTTCAACGCTTCACCCGCTAACTGGCGAAATCATTCGAGATGAAGAAGAAATCTTTGTTTTCCCAGCTACGCACTATGCAGCCGGCCCCGAAACCATGAAGCGTGCAATCGGGGATATCCAAGATGAACTACAGGTTCAGCTCAATCTTTTTGAAAAACAGGGAAAGTTGCTAGAAGCCCAACGCCTGCGTATGCGAACAACTTTTGATATCGAGATGATGGAACAAATTGGTTTCTGCAGCGGCATCGAAAATTATTCGCGGCACTTAGATGATCGTCCAGCTGGTTCGGCGCCACACTGCCTTTTGGATTATTTCCCAGAAGATTTTCTAGTTGTTATTGATGAAAGTCACGTAACAGTTCCACAGTTAGGTGCGATGTTTGAAGGCGATGCATCACGTAAGCGAACCTTGGTAGAGCACGGTTTTCGCCTGCCAAGTGCGCTAGATAACCGACCATTAAAGTTTCCAGAATTTGTGGAAAGAACTGGGCAAACTATCTATTTATCGGCAACTCCAGGAAAATATGAGTTAGCTAAAGTCAATGATGATGTGGTTGAACAAGTTATTCGCCCGACCGGTTTGGTTGATCCTCAAATCGTCATCAAACCAATCAAGGGTCAAATTGATGACCTGCTCAACGAAATCAATATTCGTGCCGCCAAAAATGAGCGTGTGCTTGTCACCACTCTTACCAAGAAGATGTCCGAAGACTTAACTGATTATCTGCAAGAACGTGGAGTTAATGTTCGTTACTTGCACTCCGAAGTAGATACCTTGCGCCGCGTCGAACTACTGCGCGAGCTGCGGACAGGTGATTACGATGTTTTGATCGGTATCAACTTGCTACGCGAAGGCTTGGACTTACCCGAGGTTTCTTTAGTTGCTATTTTGGATGCGGATAAAGAAGGCTTCCTTCGCTCGGCTACCTCGTTGATTCAAACTATTGGACGCGCCGCCCGTAACGTTTCAGGTGAAGTTCATATGTACGCAGATCGAATTACTGATTCCATGGCTAAGGCAATCGATGAAACCAACCGTCGACGTGCCAAGCAGGTGGCTTATAACTTGGAACGTGGAGTAGATCCGCAACCATTGCGTAAGAAGATTGCAGATATCACCGACTTGATTGCACGCGAAAGTGAAGATACTGAAGAACTCTTGTCCCATGAAAAGGGCGGTGCGAAGAAAATTGCCTCATCGGCTGGAATTTACGATAAATCATCGGCTTCCTTGCCACGCAAAGATCTGATTGCATTGATAGGCTCGCTCACCGAGCAGATGCGCAATGCCGCATCTGAACTTCAATTTGAGGTCGCCGCCAGATTGCGCGATGAGATCAAGATTTTGAAGAAAGAGCTACGAATGATGGAAGAGGCTGGGGTTTGAGCATCGATAAGTTGGTTGTGCGTGGAGCACGCGAACACAACCTAAAAAATGTCTCCATCGAACTCCCACGAGATTCGCTAGTCGTCTTTACGGGCCTATCGGGTTCTGGAAAGTCATCCCTTGCCTTTGACACAATTTTTGCCGAAGGCCAGCGTCGTTATGTTGAATCCTTATCAGCCTACGCTCGTCAGTTTCTGGGCCAGATGGACAAGCCTGATGTGGATTTCATTGAAGGACTTTCACCTGCCGTCTCTATCGACCAGAAATCTACTAACCGAAATCCACGATCAACTGTTGGAACAATTACTGAAGTTTATGATTACTTGCGTCTGTTGTTCGCTCGCGCGGGAACGCCTCATTGTCCCAAGTGCGGCAAGGTAGTAACGCGACAATCGCCACAGCAAATTGTTGATCAAATTCTTGAACTTCCAGCAACAACCAAGTTCCAGGTTTTGGCGCCAGTTGTTAGAGCCCGCAAAGGTGAATTTGTTGAACTTTTCAATGATCTGATCACGCAAGGATATTCACGTGCTCGTATCGACGGGGAAGTAGTCCAACTCTCTGATGCGCCAAAGTTAAAGAAGCAAGAAAAGCACACGATCGAAGTTGTGATTGACCGTTTAACTGCCAAAGCTGAAAGCAAAACACGGTTGACGGATTCAATTGAAAACGCGCTGCGCTTGGCCTCAGGAATGGTCGTCCTAGATTTTGTTGATGCCAAGGGCGCAGATAAAGAGCGAACTTACAGCGAACACTTGGCCTGCCATGACTGTGAATTATCATTTGAAGAGCTAGAGCCACGCTCTTTCTCATTTAACTCACCATTTGGTGCCTGCGCCGAGTGTTCTGGAATTGGTACAAAAAAAGAGGTCGATGAAGATCTGATCATTCCTGATGATTCGATTTCGATTAATGACGGTGCAATTGCGCCTTGGTCTGGCGGACAATCCTCTGATTACTTCCTGCGTTTACTAGAGGCACTTGCTAAGGATCTTCCGTTTTCTTTAGATACACCATGGAAGAAGATCTCGGCCAAAGCTCGTGAAGCAATCTTGAACGGCTACGAGTATGAAATCAAGATGAAATACAAGGGACGCTACGGAGCGCGCAACTACACCACTGG
>CAYMNN010000077.1:0-3961 GCA_964391815.1 uncultured Candidatus Planktophila sp. | reverse complement strand
CTCTTCACCGCGAAACTCGCTAATGCTCAATCCCGATTCGGTCGGGCGCACCTTTCACGGTGCTGAAGAAGTAACTGTCACACAATCTCAAATCAATTCCTTTTGTGCTGTGCTGTCAGAAAATGACACAACGGTTGCACCGCCTACCTTTTCTATTCGAATCACCTTAGATCAGTCTCAGGAAATACTTTCTAATCCTGAAATTGGTTTGGACTGGACCCGAGTTGTTCACGGAGATCAGCGCTTTGAAATCAAGCGGCCAATCGTTGCAAATGATCGCCTTAAATGTTCATCAACTATTGAAAGCTACAAAGTAAATGATGGCAATGAGTTCGTTGTGATTCGTTCTGACTTACATGCTGCAGATCAATTAGTTGTTTCAACCTGGTCAACTTTGGTGGTGCGCGCATGAGCACCGTCGGCACAGCACTTGATGTGAAAGTGTTTTATTTAGATCGTGCGATGCTCAAGGCATATGCCGATGCAAGCGGGGATCAGAACCCAATCCACCAGAATGAAGAGTTTGCTAAAGCTGTAGGGCTACCAAATGTAATTGCCCACGGCATGCTGACTATGGCACTTGTTGGTAAATACGTAACTGATTTTGCAGGCGGCTCTGAACATGTGAAGGAATTTTCTGGTCGGTTTATGAAGCCAGTTGTTGTTCCTGCTGATCAGAGAGTAGATCTGACGGTTTCAGGCAATATTGTGGCTGTTGATGGAAATCAAATAACCCTTGAACTCAGCGCGACTTCGGCAGGTGTAAAGGTTTTCGGAATTTCACAGGCGGTGATTATCAAATGAGTATTCCTGATTCAGTAACCGCACTTGCTCAAGCACGAATGGATGCGCGAGCAGCAAAAGATTTTGCTCTGGCAGATAAGTATCGTGATGAACTGCTACAGGCAGGTTTTGAAGTTGTAGATGTTGCTGGGGGATATGAACTGCGCCCTAAGAAGCCATATATAACCCTTGCCTACCCAAGAGATATCAGACCAATTGACTTAGAAAACGATGTAACTGTTGGAATCATTGTTGACGGATTCACCGACGATGCTCTGGAAACTGTTAAGACAATCAAGGCCAATAGCAATTGCGCAGTTGCAATCATTTCAATTGGCGATGCTGGCGCGTTGTTTGAACAAATGGATAAACGGACATATCTCATTGCAGTAAATCCTGGAGCGGCGTGGGGAGATTGCGCCAATGTTTTTCTAGAAAAAGTTAAAAGCAAATACGTAATTGTTATGGATCCATCAACTCGATTTACCGGCGATGCAATTACACCTGTTGTTGCCGAGTTAGAAAAGGGTGAATTTGTTGCCGTTGGTTGGCGTGGAGGATTAATCAATACTGAAGATCAATGGCGCAGCGTTGATGACAAGGGACCGGGTGAAGTTGATGTTCTTTTTTCATACTTCATGGCATTTAACCGAGAAGCAATGATTGAAGTCGGTGGATTTAATCCACGCGCTTTGTATTACCGAAACGCTGATATTGAATACTCACTAAAGATTCGCCAAGCGGGCGGACGCTTATTGCAGCTAGAACTTCCGTTGATTCAGGATCGTCACCACGGATATCACGATGCTGATCCTGAATACCGCGAAGTTCAGTCGAAGAAGAATTACGACCGGATCCTGGACAAGTACAGAGGCAAAGACGCAATTTTGTCTCCACGCAGGTAACCTTCTTTCATGACCGAGCTATCTCAATACACCAGCTTGCGGGTGGGTGGACCGGCAAACAAGATTGTTCAGGTTTCAAATGAAGCAGAAATCATCGCTGCGATTGAGCAAGCAGGAGATTCTCCCGTCCTTATTCTTGGTGGAGGAACAAATCTTCTAGTTTCAGATAAAGGCTTTGCTGGCACCGTTATCCGTATTTCAAACAACTCAGTTAAGTCCGAAGTCGATGCCTGCAGCGGTGCAACGTTAACAATTGGCGCTGGAGAAGATTGGGACACCTTTGTTCAAGCAACTATTGAACGTGGGTATGCAGGACTGGAAACCTTGAGCGGAATTCCGGGAACTGTTGGTGCTTCGCCGATTCAAAACATTGGTGCTTATGGCCATGAAGTTTCTGAATTCATTACCCGTGTGCGCACCTATGATCGCCAAGAAAAAGCGATTAAGACTTTTACAAATGCAGAATGCCAATTCACTTATCGTAATTCTTACTTCAAGGCTCATCCTGGACGATATGTTGTTTTAGATGTTCAGTTCCAGATTCGAATTGGTGAAATGAGCGATCCAATTACTTATCTTGAACTTGCAAAGAAGTTAGGCGTTGCACCGGGGGATAAAGCAACAGTAAAAGATACGCGAGCAGCAGTTCTGGAACTTCGTGCAAGCAAGGGAATGTTGTTGTCGCAGGATGATCACGATTCGTGGTCTGCCGGATCATTTTTTACTAACCCGATTGTTTCTCAGCAACAAGCCGATGCACTTCCAAATGCTGCGCCAAAGTGGCCACTTAATGATGGCCGTGTAAAGATTTCAGCTGCTTGGCTCATTGAAAACTCGGGAACCCACAAGGGTGATCAAGTTGGTGGCGCACGAATTTCTACAAAGCATGTGCTTGCACTTACTAATGCAGGAACTGCTACAGCTGCAGATATCGCAGAGCTGGCAAAGCGCGCACGCGATCAAGTCAAAGATGTATTTGGAATAACCCTTGAAGCTGAAGTAAACCTTGTAGGGATTGAGCTTTAGCCTTCAGTAATTAGCTTCTTGATTCGGCCAATACCTTCAATGATGTCTTCATCACTTGTCGCATATGAAAAACGCAAGTATCCAGATGGACCAAAGGCTTCACCAGGAACTGCTGCAACTTCAACTTCTTCAAGAAGTAGCGTTGCTAATTCAGCCGATGTCGTAGGTGTTTTTCCGCGGATAGTTGTTCCAAGTACACCCTTAACTGATGGGTAAACATAAAAGGCACCTGTTGGCGTTGGGCATACAAATCCAGGGATCTCGTTGAGCAAGCCAACAATTAGTTTGCGACGACGGTTAAACGCCTCGCCCATTTTGTGAACCGCATCAAGATTTCCGTTCAACGCTGCAATTGCTGCGCGCTGTGAAACATTTGAAACATTTGATGACAAGTGTGACTGCAAGTTAGTTGCTGCCTTGATGACATCCTTAGGTCCGATCATCCAGCCCACACGCCAACCAGTCATGGCATAAGTCTTTGCAACACCATTAATGATGATGCAAGTGTCAGCAAGTTCCGGAACAACTACTGGCATCGATGGAGCAGCTGCACCGTCGTACAACAAGTGCTCATAGATTTCATCCGAAATAACCCAGATGTTGTTCTTTACTGCCCATTGACCAATTGCCTTGACTTGTTCTACTGAATACACAGAACCAGTTGGGTTTGATGGCGAGCAGAAAAGCAACGCCTTAGTTTTTGGTGTTCGAGCTGCTTCAAGTTGTTCGACAGTTACCAAATAATTTTGTGTTTCATCGGCAAAGATTTCAACACTTACTCCGCCAGCTAATTTCACGCACTCTGGGTAAGTAGTCCAAAATGGAGAAGGAAGTAGAACTTCATCACCTGGATCAATAATTGATGCAAATGCCTGGTAAACAGATTGCTTTCCGCCATTTGTTACTAAAACCTGATCAGCGGTGATTTCATAATTACTGTCACGCTTTGTCTTGGCAACGATCGCATCTCGTAAATCTGGCAAACCTGGTGTTGGTGTGTAACGGTGGTTTGCCACAACTTTGGTTGCAGCAGCTGCAGCGTCAACGATGTAATCAGGTGTTGGAAAATCTGGTTCACCCGCGCCAAAGCCAATAACTGGACGGCCTGCTGCTTTGAGCGCCTTTGCCTTTGCATCAACAGCCAAAGTGGCGGATTCTGCGATAGCTGAGATTCGGGCTGAGATACGAGGTTTCATAGGCGTAAGTCTGCCGTATTCCTGGCTCGAGTTAGACCTGAACCCCACCTT
>CAYMNN010000076.1:0-3976 GCA_964391815.1 uncultured Candidatus Planktophila sp. | reverse complement strand
TGCTAACGAGGTAAGGGGTTAAACCCTTCAGGAGTTCAAATCTCCTCGTCTCCGCACTAGTAAGAGATTCCAATTTAACTAGAACTCTGCAACCCTTACGCATGACTTCTTTGCGCACCGGATATATCTATCACGAGCTTTTTGGTTGGCATGACACTGGTACCAACACAGGCTTCTTTCCTTCAGATCCTGCTCGTGGCTTACAACCATTTGTTAATTACGAAAATGCTGAAACAAAGCGCCGCATTCATGAATTAATTGTTGTCTCTGGATTAATCGATCACTTAGATCGACGTACCGCGCGTCATGCAACTACAGAAGAGCTTTTGTTAATACACCCGCAGCAGTATTTAGATACTTTGAAAAAAACTAGCGAACAAAGATTGGGTGGAGATGCCGGCGATGGCGAAACTCCACTTGCAAAAGGTGGCTATGAAATTGGAACTCTTGGAGTTGGATCAGTTACTCAACTTATGCAAGATTCAATTGCTGGAGTTATTGATAATGGATATGCCTTAGTTCGACCACCAGGACATCACGCAGTGCGAGCAGGTGGAATGGGTTACTGTCTTTTCTCAAATCTAGGTGTTGCAATTGCTGTTGCTAAGAAAGAAAACCCAGGAATCAGAATTGCAGTAGTTGATTGGGATGTTCACCACGGAAACGGTACTCAAGATATTTTTTATGATGACCCAGATGTTCTAACAATTTCGCTTCATCAAGACCGTTTGTACCCAAGGAATTCAGGTATGCGGGAAGAACGTGGCGTCGGAACAAATATCAATATTCCGCTTCCGGCAGGTACTGGAAATGGTGGTTATTTATATGCATTTGAAACCGTTGTTAAACCTGCACTTAAGAAGTTTAAGCCGGACTTGATTGCAGTTGCTTCTGGGTTTGATTCATCTGTTTATGATCCACTTGGCCGCATGCTTGTAACTGCAAAAGGTTACGCACAAATGACGGAAGTTTTGATGGAATCTGCCGCAGATACCGCCAAGAATCGTTTAGTTATTGCACACGAAGGTGGCTACAACGCCGTGTATTCACCATTTTGTGGGCTTTTTGTTCTTCAGCAGCTATCTGGTGTTTACAAACTCGATGATCCCTTTTCTCACACCGATGCCTATCCAGGCCAAGACCTGTACCCGCACCAAAAGAGTGAAATTGATTTGGCAGCACTTAATGTTTAATCGTTAGACTGTGTTGGTGAATTCGTTCAAGATTGCAATTGTAGGCGCAGGCCCGGCAGGTTATTTCGCTGCGCAAGCTCTGCAAAACCTTGCCAATGATGATCGTGTATTTGAAATCGACATGATTGAACGTTTACCTACACCTTGGGGCTTAGTTCGAAGCGGTGTTGCACCCGATCACCCAAAGATCAAAACTGTTTCTAAGGTATTTGAAAAGATTGCCAGCAACGAAAGCTTTAGATTGTTCGCAAATGTCGAAGTTGGTAATGACATCACAGTTGCGCAATTACAGGAAAAGTATGACGCGGTAATCATTGCGACCGGCTCATCTCTTGGAAAGAAGCTTGGAATACCAGGTGAAGAGCTGCGAGGATCGTTATCTGCAGCGGTTTTTGTGCCCTGGTATAACGCACACCCTGATTTTGTCGGCGTAGATACACCACTTGATGCCGATACTGCAGTTGTAATTGGCGCGGGAAATGTTGCCATGGATGTTGCTCGCATGTTGGCACTTGAACCAAGTGAACTAGATCCAACCGATACCGCAGATCACGCAATTGAAGCTTTTAAGAACAGCAATATTCGCAAGGTTTACATCAGCGCTCGTCGCGGACCTGAGCATGCAGCTTTTACTTCGCCAGAATTACGTGAGCTTCCAAAGTTAGAACATACAAATGTTGTAATGCGCAAAGCAGATATTGAAGCTGCAATTGTTCGCGCAGGTGCTGAACCCGAAAAAGATGTAAAAAGTAATTTAGATGCAATGCTTTTGATTGCTGAAAATCCAAAAACTGAACATGAACGGACTATGGAGTTCTTGTTTCAGCACACACCAAAAGAGATTTTGGGAACTGATCGCGTAGAAGGTGTTGTGTATTCAACGCCAACCGGTGATGTAACCATTAAGTGCGGGCTTGTTATTACTGCAATCGGCTATCAAGCCGAAGGCATTGCTGGAGTTCCGTATGAAAATGGAAAAGTCGTAAACACTGATGGTCGAGTGAGCGAGAATATGTATGTTGTTGGTTGGGCAAAGCGCGGACCTTCAGGTGTAATCGGCACCAATAAATCCGATGCCGCAGCAGTTATTGAACTTTTAGTGTCAGATCTAAAGAGTCCAAAAAACGCGGGCGATATTTCAGAATTACTCACCCACCAAGTTGTTGTTTCTCAAGAACACTGGCAAAAGATCAATGAGGCAGAAGTTGCAGCTGGTGAGCCAAAGGGTAAACCTCGGGTTAAGAGTGTGGAACGGGCTGAATTACTAAAACACGCTGGCCTGTAACGACATTCACTACGACGCAACCATTTCGTAACCTAAAAATATGCAAAGCGAAATCTTTGCTTCATTAGGATGCGCCTATGACCAAAACCCTCTCATCACGCAAAATCTTTAGCTGGGGCTCTCTAGCTCTAGCTACATCGCTACTAGTTTCATTACTAGTTCCTTCAGCGCAGGCAAATACATTTTCATTGCCGAACGCTCCGACAAATGTCACCTCTTATCTAGGCGCTAAGGGCGTTGTAGTTAAGTGGACACCTGGTGCAAGTGTTGCTCCAGGAGTAACAGGCCACGTTGTTTCAGCAGGTGCGGGCTCATGCCCAATCTTCGTTCCAATCGGAAACAACTCTGTCGTAACAATGCCAGTTGTCGTTGGACAACCTGCAGGAACACCAGTTGTTCAAGCAGTTAATGCTTATGGTTTTTCACGACCAGCTGCATCAAACAAGAGCTACACAGCTGCGCAACTTGCAACAGTTGCAAATCCAAACAACAAGGCTGTTCAAGTTCTACAACTCAGCGACCTTCACGGTGCGATTGAAGTTGGCGGATCATTTGGTGCGCCACTTCTAGCTAGCAACTGGGATGCAGACCGCAAAGCAAATGCAGCAACCGTTGCAATTTCAGCAGGTGACAACATTGGTGCAGCTCCTCCAATTTCAACAGAGTTCGAAGAACTTCCAACAATTGAGGCACTAAATCTTGCAAAGCTAGATGTTTCAATTTTCGGTAACCACGAGCATGATCGCAACATTGATCACGTCAACAAGATTATTGGTGCATCAGATTTCCAGTGGGTAGTTTCTAACTACAGCGCAGGTGCGCTAGATGCGCTTAAGTCAGGCTCAAAGCAGGCTAAGAACTACACAATCATCGAACGTGGTGGAGTAAAGATCGGCGTCGTCGGATCAAATACCCCTGAAACAATCGAGCAGGTATTCCCTGGCAACCTTGATTACAAGGATGCATCAGGTGCTAAGAAGACCATCGTTATCGCCCCAGGTGTAGCTGGCATCAATGCCGCAATCGTCGAGGCTAAGGCAGCAGGAGCAGACATCGTCATTGCTGCTCTTCACCAAGGATGGTTGGAAAACGCAGATGGAACTGCAAAGGGACTATTCAATACATTGGCATCACAGATCAAGGGTGCAGCAGCAATTTACGGTGGTCACAGCCACCAGACATTTGCAACTGTAATTCCAGGAACTGTACGCACAGCACCAACTGTTCTCGGTCAAACCCGTAACGCAGGTGTTGAGTACACACGTACACAAATCTGTATGCGCGGTGGAAAAGTTGTTGGTCAGTCAATTCAGCACGTATTGCGTGCAGCAGCTCCAACAATCAACACAGGTGTTGTTTCAACAGTTACAACACAAGATGTTGCTGCAGCTGCAATGGTCAAGAAGTACAAGGACCAACTATCTGCAAAGCTTGATGTAAAGATTGGTCAAGTTTCAGGAACATTCCCACGCGGTGGATCACCAGCTGTAGAGCGTTC
>CAYMNN010000075.1:0-4178 GCA_964391815.1 uncultured Candidatus Planktophila sp. | reverse complement strand
AGAGACAAAGGGCCAAGCAGATGCTGCTCGCGTACGAGAGCTTCTACTTGGCCACTTAGGTCAAGCAACTAATTAACTATTGATTAGTGAAAGCCTGCGCCTTCAGTTTCAACCAGTGACTCTTTACCAATATTGATAAAGAAGTACAGGACGATCGCGCCGACAAATAGCAAAGCTGCGCTGAACTTAAACGCAACTGTGAAGCCATGTGTCATTGCATATGGCATTACCTTTTCGCCAAGTTGCGTGTTCGCAGCTGCGAAAGTTGTTGTTGCAGTTGCTGCCACTGTATTGAGCAGAGCAGTTCCCAGTGATCCACCAATCTGTTGACTGGTGTTTACCATCGCACTTGCAACGCCTGTGTCATGGTTTGAAACCGCGTGCAGTGAAGTAGAAGTAAGTGGAATAAACACCAATGCCATACCGCTAGACATGATTAGCAATGAAGGCAACACATGCGTTGTGTAAGACGTCTCTGGCGTGATTCGAGCCAACATCAAAAGGCCAACGCTTGCTGCAAGCAGACCCGGAACCATTAATGGTTTTGGTCCTACCTTTGGCAGAAGCGTCGATGCAATTCCGGCAAAGATGATGATTCCTGCAGTAAATGGCAGGAATGCAAAGCCGGATCTAAGTGGGCTGTAACCTAGAATAACTTGGAGATATAAACCAAGGAATAAGAACATTGAGAATAGTCCTGCACCTACAACGAGTGATCCAAGGTATGACCCACCACGGTTGCGCTCTGTTACAACGCGAAGCGGCATCAATGGATTCTTAACGCGCATTTCAATTGCAACAAAGATAACTAGCAGAATTACCGCCAACACCAAGAAGAAAATTGTAAGTGGATCAGACCACCCCTTGAGCGCGGCCTCATTAAATCCATAAGTGAGTGAGAACAATCCAGCTGTTGCTGTAATTACACCTGGGATGTCGTAGGTGTTATCGCCTTGTGCTTTAGATTCCCTAACAAATTTGATTGCCAAAATTGCAACCAGAATTGCAATTGGAGTGTTAACTCCCAAGCACCAACGCCATGAGAAAAATTCTGTGAGCGCACCGCCCAGGATGAGTCCAATTGCAGCGCCTCCACCTGAAATAGCACCAATAACACCAAAAGCTTTGGCACGTTCCTTAGGAACTGTAAAAGTAACTGAGATTATGGAGAGAGCTGCAGGTGCCAGTAACGCACCAAATACTCCCTGCAAAGCTCTGGAAGCAAATAGCAATCCCTGGTTTGATGCAATACCACCCAATGCAGAAGCTGCAGCAAATCCGATTAATCCGATGAGGAAGATCTTTCTGCGGCCCATGTAATCACCGATTCGACCACCAAGTAAGAGCAGTGAACCAAACGCCAAGGTGTAGGCAGTGATAACCCAATGCTGATTAGCGTCTGAGATTCCTAGTTCTAACTTTGCGCTTGGAATCGCGATATTCATGATCGAACTATCTAGAACGATCATTAACTGCGCGGTGGCGACAACAAATAATGTGCGCCATCTTGTTGGGTCTAGGGTTTGCGCGGATGAGGACTGTGACACGTTATTGCTCCAATTATTTGAATGATAAATGCGTTATCAAGAGGGTAGAATTCTCTCATGCCTAACATGAAACCTCGCTCCCATGTCGTCACTGATGGAATGGAAAGAGCACCGCAACGCGGAATGCTGCGAGCGGTTGGTATGGGGGATGAGGATTGGGTCAAGCCTCAAATCGGCATTGCATCATCGTGGAATGAAATCACACCGTGCAATATGTCACTGGACCGCTTAGCAAAAGCTTCAAAAGAAGGCGTGTTTGCAGCTGGCGGATTTCCTATGCAGTTCGGAACAATCTCAGTTTCTGATGGAATTTCCATGGGACATGAAGGAATGCACTTTTCCTTGGTTTCACGCGAAATCATTGCTGATTCAGTTGAAACAGTGATGAATGCCGAACGCTTTGATGGCATGGTTACTTTTGCAGGGTGTGATAAATCACTGCCGGGAATGATGATGGCTGCGGCACGTTTAGATGTTGCAAGTGTTTTTGTTTATGCAGGTTCAACTTTGCCAGGTCAAGTTGATGGAAAAGATGTAACGATTATTGACGCTTTTGAAGCCGTGGGTGCATGTGCCCGCGGCCTGATTACAAAAGAGCGAGTCGATCAAATTGAACGTGCCATCTGTCCAGGCGAAGGTGCCTGCGGCGGTATGTACACAGCCAACACAATGGCAGCAATTGGCGAAGCTTTAGGACTTTCATTGCCAGGATCTGCGGCACCTCCGGCAGTAGATCGCCGCCGTGATACCTATGCAATTAAATCAGGTGAAGCCGTTGTTAATCTGATTCGCCTTGGAATTACAACGCGAATGATTTTGACCAAGAAAGCTTTTGAAAACGCAATCACAATTTTGATGGCACTTGGTGGTTCAACAAATGCGGTTCTTCATTTATTGGCAATTGCACATGAAGCCGAAGTTGACTTAACGCTCGAAGATTTCAATCGAATCGGTGCAAAAGTCCCACTACTTGGAGATCTAAAGCCATTTGGTAAGTTCGTTATGACTGATTTAGATCGCGTTGGTGGAATCCCAGTAGTGCTTAAGATTTTGTTGGATGCGGGTTATTTGCACGGTGACACCTTGACTGTTACCGGCAAAACAATGGCTGAAAACTTAGCTGATATTAATCCACCGTTCCCAGATGGCGTTGTTGTTCATCCTGCCGAACGTCCATTGTCTAAAGATGTTGGCATAACAATTCTGGGTGGCTCACTTGCTCCAGAAGGTGCTGTGTGCAAAACCGCTGGAATCGGAATTGATTCTTTTGAAGGCCCTGCACGAGTATTTGATCGCGAGCAATTGGCGATGGACGCGGTTGAAAATGGAACAATCAAAGCTGGGGATGTAGTTGTCATTCGCTATGAGGGACCTAAGGGTGGACCCGGAATGCGCGAGATGCTCATGGTTACCGGTGCAATCAAAGGCGCGGGTCTAGGAAAATCAACTTTGCTGTTAACTGATGGACGTTTCTCTGGTGGATCAACTGGTTTGTGTGTTGGACACATTTCTCCAGAAGCTGTCGATGGCGGACCAATTGCATTTATTAAAGATGGCGACATTGTTCGAATCGATACAGTGAAGCGAACCCTTGATTTATTAGTAGATCCTGCTGAACTAGAGGCCCGCAAAATCGGTTGGGAACCTTTGAAACATAAGTACACCCGTGGCGTTCTTGCAAAGTTCTCAAAACTTGTGGGGTCAGCATCCAAAGGCGCGGTCTGCGAGTAGTTTTCGTGCGGGTTGTCTCAAGTTCCAAAATATGAGATCTGCATCTCAACCCTTGACGTTGAGCCTGCTTCATTGGAGAATAAGCCCATGAGCACAACATTTGTGGTGGTGATTTAAAGGCGCGTGATCGGTTTGTGATCATGCGCCACCCTCAGTTATCTGAGGGTTTTTTCATTTAGAGATGTGAAAGGAGATGGATATGAGCAAGAAGATGAGTGGAGCTAGTTCACTCGTGCAATCTTTAGAGTCTGCCGGCGTCGATGTGATGTTTGGAATTCCAGGCGGTGCAATTCTTCCTGCCTATGATCCAATCTTTGACAGCAGCATCCGCCACATCTTGGTTCGCCACGAACAAGGGGCAGGCCACGCTGCCACAGGTTATGCCCAAGTAACCGGTCGCGTTGGTGTCTGTATTGCCACATCTGGACCAGGTGCGACAAATCTTGTTACTCCACTTGCAGATGCAGCGATGGATTCAGTTCCGATGGTTGCAATCACTGGTCAAGTGCCTTCTGCTGCAATTGGAACCGATGCTTTTCAAGAGGCAGATATTCGCGGCATAACAATGCCATTCACAAAGCACAATTATTTGATCACTGATCCGCTAGATATTCCACGAGCAATTGCGGAAGCTTTTTATATTGCATCCTCTGGTCGTCCAGGTCCAGTCCTTGTTGACATCGCAAAAGATGCACTGCAAAAGGAAACAGATTTTGTATACCCAAGCCAACTTTCTTTACCTGGCTACCATCCGCAAATTGAGCCAACTAGCCAGGCAATCAAAGACGCGGCAGCTCTTATCGCACAATCATCCAAGCCAGTCTTTTATGTTGGTGGCGGAGTCATCAAGTCCAATGCTTCAAAGGAGTTAATGCAACTTGCTGAATTAGTTGGTGCACC
>CAYMNN010000074.1:0-4242 GCA_964391815.1 uncultured Candidatus Planktophila sp. | reverse complement strand
GGCTGGGATGGAATCAGGGTTGCGCGCGCTCATAGGGGTGAACGCTACTAGCCTTAGCCAATGCGCGTAACCTCATGGAATTTGCTGCATGGAATGGCTATTCCCCCTGACCCAAAGGTTGATGCTTCGGCGGTCTTAGCGGCGCAAATCCTGAAATTGCAGAGCGATGTTATTGGGGTCCAGGAAGTTGATTACTTTCTAGAGCGTTCCGGCAATCACAATCAAGTGGGCAATATTGCAACAGTAATGGGCGCTGCCGAATGGGCTTTTGCGCCTTCTTTGTTTGGTAACCCAGATGAAAAATGGCGCAAGCCAAATAGTGACGATTTAATGATTGTGACAAACAAAAGTTCAGAAGGTGAAGCTGGATACGGGATTGGAATCGTTTCAGCACTACCTGTTAAGTCGTGGCACCGTTTGGATTTGAAGGGAGCACCGATCGGTGTTTTCATGATGTTTCCGGTTGATGGCAAGTTGAAGCGTTTTTATGTGCGCGATCATCCACGCAGTGCGCTGGGTGTAATTCTGGAAAATGGTTGGTTAGTTATCAATACCCATCTCTCTTTTGTTCCTTTCTTTAATTACCGCCAGTTGAAACAGATAAAGCGCTGGGCCAAGACATTGGGCGTTGCTCCTGAAAATACTTTACTGATGGGTGATTTCAATATTCCGTCACGAAAGATTGTGGGCGGCTTCAAGTGGAATGTTCTTACGACAGGTAAGACTTTTCCGAGCTGGCAACCTAAGGTAGAAATTGATTTCATGTTGTCACAAACTCTGACACCTAGTGATGTTGAACAGATTACTTACCCACACGCTGGAATGAGTGATCACTTACCTTTACAGATTGTCGTTAACACCAAGTAACTTCACGTGATTGATCCCTACACAACCACCTGACTAGTTGCTATCCACTGAATCTTTACTGCGGTAACTGCACTGAAGTAATCAGCGCGATCAAGGCTGCTTCATCCAATAAATCTGAAGGCTTGTCAGTAACACCGGTTGGAACATAATGGAAAGCCGCAGAGATCTTTGAGATATCACAGCCTGATAACTTGGCCCACGCTAAGCGATACATAGCTAATTGAACCTGGGCAGACTTTCCTAATGGCTTAGAACCAGTCTTCCAATCAACCACCTGGAAACCATCTCCGTCGGCGTAAATGGCGTCGATTCGGCCTCGAATCAATACGCCAGCAATGGTGGTTTCAAAGGGAACTTCAACTCGCGCTGGTGTGCGATTAGCAAATTCGCTCTTGAGCCAAGCCGCCTTTAGATCTTCTAATTTTGAATCATCATCTAGTGGATCTAAGTAATCCAAGTATTCATCACCAAATAATGTGGCGGCATCGGTGAATTGGCGTTCCACCCATAAGTGGAAAGCGGTTCCGCGACGGGAATACTGATCTTGCCCACGCGGCATTGGCCTGCGAATGTTTAAAGCAAGCTCTTGCGGATTTTCATGCAGCGCAACCAAGGTCGATGTTGATAAACGAGTTGGCAAAGCAACGTGTAGAACATCGGAAGCTCGATTGCGTTGTTCAGTAATCAAACTGTGAGCATCCATAATCCAAGAATTAACTTCGGGATCCTGCGAATTAATCAATGGATGAACATCAGATGACTTGACTAGTTCCATTGCTGCATCAAATTGTGCGCGCTTATCCCCTAAGTAATCACGCGGCCACATAGCTGTTTGTGGATTTTCAAGGGTTGGGTTTTCAGCATCGTCATCGGGTGCTGCAACATCTGAAATCAGTCGACCGCCATTGGCACTTGCTGCACCTGCAATTAGAGTGAAGATATTTGATGGAGAAACCGAGTTGGCCCCATCTCGCCACCATGAAGTTGTACAGATCAAATGTGTGCGAGCTCGGGTGACTGCAACGTAGGCAAGGCGCATTTCTTCGCGCATCTTGATTTGATCCACGCATTGACGGGCAAACTCTTTAATCGCCTTTGCCGCATCGCTGTTCTTGGTGATGCCATCTAAAGAAAAGTACGGAAGTTCGTGTGCATCTCCGCGCAGTGCAAATGGAACATGCTTTTCATTCTTTAACCAGTTGTCTGGATCAGAGCGGTTTACGCCAGGGAAAGTTCCTTCAGATAATCCAGGCACGGCGACAACATCCCATTCGGCGCCTTTTGCCATGTGAACAGTAAGGATTTGAACCACATCTGTGCGTACTTCAGGGGCTCCAACCTTTAATCCGCCTTCTTCATCTGATGCAACATCTAGCCAATCAAGGAAAGCCGATACTGAACCACCACTGCGTTCAAACTTTGATGCCTCATCTAAGAAGCGATCTAAATGGCGACGACCACTTTGTGAGCCTTCGCGCAAAGTAATTTCAGATTCCAGCGTTAAGTAGTTTTCGATCTCGGTCACTAAATCTGTTATCTGTCCACCCGCGCGAGAACGCAAACGTCTAAGATCTTGTGCGAATGAAATAAGTCGCTGGTATCCAAGGTCGCTAAAGCTGCTCTTCTTGGCAGTTGTGATTTCATCTAAAGCATCAATGATGGATCCAGCAAATTGATCATCTGCTTCAAGTTGATCTGGGTTTCCGGCAGCAATCTTTTTGATGAAGCTCTTAGAATCTGCGTGCATTGCCTTAGCACGTTCGCGGCTAAATGCACCGAGCGCAGCAATATCGCGTGGACCTAAATTAATGCGCGGTCCAGTTAAATGGCGCATCAACGATGAACCAGCATCAGGATCGGTGATGATCTTCATTAAAGTCACAACATCTGCAACTTCAGGAATGTGAATCAAACCGCCGATTCCGATTACTTCAACAGGTAAACCTTGTTCGCGCAAAGCATTTTCAATGGAGGTAATCTGGCTCCGCTTTCGAACTAGCACTGCAAATGATTTACCAGCATCTGGATTCCACAAGGCTTTGAAGTATTCAGCAATCGCTGCAGATTCTGTTTCAACGGTTTCATAAATACCGTAAGCAAGTTCACCTGCACCTGCGTTATCGCGTGCTTCTAGTTCGACAACTTGTTGGCCACCTGCGGCCTTGATTTCAGCGCTAATGGTGTTTGCTGCTGCCAAGATAATCTTGTCATTACGGAAAGTTGTTGGAAGCGAGAATTGTTCGGTTCCGGTTTGCCCTTCGGCCTTTGGAAAGTACTTATGGAATGAGGCCATGGTGCCGGCAGATGCTCCGCGCCAGGTATAAATAGCCTGCGACGGGTCTCCCACAGCCATAACGGGATGGCCGGTTTCTTGGACAAAATTGCCATACAAAGCCGACAACATGCGCACCTGTGATTGCGAGGTATCTTGGTATTCATCAAGAAGAACAACTTTGTACTTACCGCGCTCTAACGTGCCAACATCTTCAAAGTTTTGCGCAATATCTGCAGCTAATGACATCTGATCATCAAATGAAAGCTCGCCTGCCGATTTACGCCGTTCCATAAAGGCTTCGACCATGGGTAATAGCGAATTACGTTGACGCATTGCACGAGCGACTGCGCGGGTGTCTTCGTTAGTGCTGCCAGCAAGTGACTGCAACCTTTCGAGCATATCGTTACCGATGACTTCGATATCTGCAGCCTTTACTTGATGTTCTAACATGAACTTAGAAAGACCCAGTAAATCCTTAATCACTGTGCTCACTGCGCTGTCATTGCGATATGAATCATCTGACCAATTGCGGACAACATCAGATGCGATTTGCCAGATTGCAGCTTCGCCTAATGGTTCGGCGTCTGCATCGATTCCGTAACGGATTGCGTGCTCGCTCAGCAACTTGCCTGCATATGAATGATAGGTAGTAACTGCGGTGCTATTAGATGTGATGTGTTTGAATTCTGGAAGCTGTGACAATTGGCGCAAGCGCTTGCGGATACGAACAGATAGTTCACCGGCAGCTTTGCGAGTAAAGGTAAGACCCAAAATCTGATCAGGTGTGGCAAAACCGTTGGCAACCAGGTACAAAACACGGTTGCTCATAGTTTCGGTTTTACCTGATCCAGCACCTGCAATAACAACGGCAGGTTCTAACCCACTGCTGATGATCGCTGATTGATGCTTGGTGATCGGTTTGATCTGTGCACCAAACTTTGGATGTGCCTGCAGCTTGGCGATGATTTCTTCGGGCGTGTACTTAGGGGTCAATCGATCATTGTTTTCGTTAATTGTCATTGCTCGATCACCGCCCGACCATCACTTTGTACAGGGCAGGATTTCCTTACTGGGCAGCCTTTACAGCGCTTATTGACGGT
>CAYMNN010000073.1:0-4260 GCA_964391815.1 uncultured Candidatus Planktophila sp. | reverse complement strand
GGAAATGCTGGCGGCCTTGCTCCTTACCGAATTAGCAAAGCTGGAGTTAATGCAATGGTTCGAAACCTTGCCCACGAAACTGGTTTAGGTGCTCGCGGATTGTTAGTTGATGCAGTCTGTCCAAACCATTCACAAACAGACATGGGTGGACCAGATGCACCGCGCACCGCCGCAGAAGGAGCAGCGTGTGCTTTGTGGTTAGCAACCCGTGAATTTAATGCAGGAGATACGACCGGGGTTTTGTGGGAAGACAACCAGATTGTTGAGTGGTAATTCTCGCGTTAACTAAAGATCAGTTGGAATTGCACGCAAAGCAGAAATAAGAGTTGCACCAGCAAGTGCTGCTAAAGGTCCTGCAACCCACCACAAGTGAGCTTCTACTTGATATGAAACAACACCCAGTGCAATCAAGTTAGCTAATACCGCTGGAGATCTGCCGAAATACTTGCCGCGTCGATAACCAATTGCTGATGCTGCTAATCCGGCTGATCCAAGTAATGCAAAAAGCAAAACTCCTAGGAGCGGCAAGACCTCAACATTTTCATGCGTAAAGCTAAAGACAACTAGCCACAGCCCCAAACCTGCAATAACTGCAGCCTCAACAAAGAGTAGGGATGCCACTAGTGCGCGAGCTTTGGCTGCTTTGGCAGGATCTTGAGTCATAGGGATAAGGCTAACTCAAAGGAAGTCACAATGCTCTTTTCGCATGACGGAATTCATGACTCCCAAACACACTTGTCCTCACCGTCTTATTTCTATGAGCAACTACGACGCGAAGTTTTAATTGCTGCAAGAACTCAGAAGCCGCTAGCCCTGGTCAAAGTCCTTTTTATAAATCCTAAATCTGATCAGGTGCGAGCACATGATGTGTTGCATTTTGCCTATGAACTCACACAGTTAACGCGCCAAGAAGAATGTGTGGGGCGTCTAGGAATTAATGAAGTAGTGATAATTGTCAGAGACGGTGCTGCTCATGCCGAGCTGTTGGTACAGCGCTTACTTCAGGCAACATCACTTACGGTGGACCACACATTACAAATCAAACTTTCAATTGTTCTTGGGGTAGAAAATGAAACCTCACTATCCCTTTTGGGCAGACTTGACCGCGCAGAGCTCCAAACAAGTTAGCTTCTCGCTAGTGGTTTGCGGTATCCACATCCCCAGTTAACGTGTCAGTTCCCGCTCTACCTTTTCCGCATGGAACTAGATATCGATGTGACTTTTGGACCACTTGCTCCTTTGATGAGAGATTCAACGGTCGAAGAAGTTTGGATTAACTCCCCCGAGCGGATCTTCATTGCGCGAAATGGTAGAAGTGAGTTAACAAATCTCTTGCTGACATCGGATGAGGTTCGAAACATTGTGGAGCGGGCTTTGATGTGGAGCGGGCGCAGGCTGGATTTATCGCATCCGTTTGTCGATGCTCGGTTACCTGATGGAAGTCGATTACATGTGGTTATCCCAGAAATAACCGCTGCGCATTGGGCAGTGAACATCCGCAAACACTTGATGAAAAACCTTTCAATCAATGATCTTGTGGGTCGATCAGTAATGAGTCAGGAAATCGGAACCGCGTTGGTCTTGAGCGTTCAAGCGGGTCTGAATGTCTTGGTCTGCGGAGGAACTCAGGCAGGAAAAACCACTGTTCTTAATGCCTTAGCAAGTGCCGTACCTCGCAGTGAACGTGTCATCACTATTGAAGAAGTTTTTGAACTTACTCCGCAACTACCTGACGTTATTCAGATGCAGACACGAAGTCCCAATCTGCAAGGAGAAGGAGAAATACCACTTCGTCGACTGATTAAAGAATCGTTACGTATGCGCCCAACAAGAATAATTGTGGGTGAAGTCCGAGAAGCTGAAGCTTTGGATCTATTGATCGCGTTGAATTCTGGATTACCGGGAATGGGCACTCTTCATGCGAATTCGCCGAGAGATGCGATCATCAAGCTACAGACTCTCCCGTTGCTTGCTGGTGAAAACATTTCGCACAAATTCATCGCACCAACTGTTGCTTCGGCCATAGATCTAATTGTGCATGTGACTCTTGATGCATCCGGTACACGACGGATTAATGAGGTTGCTGCTGTTACCGGAAGATATGAAAATGATCGCGCCGAAATTGAAATGCTCTGGAAGTGGGATGGGCACCAATACCTTCGTGGAGTTGGCTCATTGCCGCACCCCGAAAAATTCGAAACCATAGGATCGCCTTTGTCCACTTGGTGGCATGTATGAAACTTTCACTACGCATCGGTGTTTCCGCATCAGTTGCTACTGCCGTTGTATTGCTGATGACTCGATCGATAGTTATCGCTCTTGCATTTGGAACTTTGGCGGCAGGAATTGCATTCATAACCGTCAACGCAAAAAATTCATTAAATGAAGCAGCGCTCATTGCCGCTTGGCCCGAAGTTATCGATCATTTAATGTCCGGAATTCAGTCAGGTCTTTCTCTATCTGAATCTTTAGCTGGGCTAGCAACTCGTGGGCCAGAGATTCTTAGGCCTTCCTTTCTGCGATTCAAGTCAACTTTATTCAGCAGCGGAGATTTAGGTGAGGCAATCAAAGACCTTAAGTCCACTTTTTCGCACCACGGTAGTGATCAGATATTTGAAGCACTATTGATTGCAAAAAGCTTGGGTGGCAGCGAGCTTTTGCAGATTCTACGAACACTGGGAGATTTTCTCCGTCAAGATTTAGTTTTAAGACGTGAGATTGATGTGAAACATGGCTGGATTAAAAACTCTGCGCACATTTCAGCTGCAGCTCCATGGATTCTTTTGCTCCTTTTATCAACTCAGCCAAGCACAGCTGTTGCTTACTCGACTCCATCCGGTGCCTTGGTTCTAATGGTTGGACTAGTAATGACAGCTGTTGCCTACCTTTGGATGAACTTTCTGGGTCGACTCCCCCAAACTCCACGAGTGTTTATCGGGGGATCACATTGATTGCCACATTGTTAGTGACTGGTTTGCTCGTGATTCCTGCAGCTGCACTGATTCTTGTAGGAGACCATCTAGATCCCCTAACCGAGGCTAAGAACTTTTCTCGCAAAAGTGCTCGATCAAGTTCAGATAAAACAAACCTTCGCATCAGATTAGAAGAATTGGGTAAGGCAACCGATTTAGATTATGAGCAATTTCGAATCAAACAGTATGGGTATTCAGCAGGTTCAGCAGCCATTACATTTGCTTTCATAATTGCCGTAACAAGTAATTTGATACTTGCAGCTTCGGCAATTGTTTTTGCAGGTGCAGGTGTTTATCTATTGATTGATCGCCAACTTACGCAAGACATAAAGAAGAGGCGTGAGCTTATAGAAGCTGAGTTTCCAGCAATTGTTGAATTACTTACTCTTGCTATTGCAGCTGGGGAGACTCCATTAAGTGCGATGCTACGTATCGCAAACAGTGCAGACGGCGCACTGGCTAGAGAGTTTCAAATTGTTGTTGCAGGTGTCCGTACTGGAGCTCCTTTGCACGAAAGTCTGGACGCAATGGGCCGCCGGGTTAAATCCGTAATGATTCGCCGTTTTGTAGATGCATTAGTTACGGCCACATTGCGTGGAGCACCTCTGGTAGAAGTGCTTTCACGTCATGCAGTTGAAGCTAGAGGTAATCAACGCAATCGAATTATGGGAGCGGCTGGTAAGGCTGAAATATCAATGATGATTCCAGTTGTTTTCCTTATCCTGCCGATCTCCATTCTCTTTGCATTGTGGCCATCACTTACTAACCTCAATATGTTTGCAGCTTAAGCAGCGCTTTCCTCGCGTTCACTCTTTGCAACATTAAGTTCAATTAGCTCGCCTTGTTCATTGCGTGCAGCAACTTCCTTGAGTGACGGTCGTCCAGCTTTGCGCTTCTTGGCGATGATGCGACCATCTTCAAATAGTTCGCCGCCCCACACACCTGCTGGCTCTTGGCGCGATAACGCACCCTCTAAGCACTGTGCACGCACGGGACATCCACCGCAGAGCGACTTCGCCTCTGCAACCTGCATCTCATCCTCAGAAAAGTAGAGCTCAGGATCTGCAGTGTGGCATGGCAAATTAAATGATGACCCGTCGCTGTAAGTGCCCGTTACGGCATCCAAACCGATCTTCTCATCTGCCCAGCCTGGTACTAGTAGTTCGCTGAAGAGAACGCTCATGTTCTCACCTCTTCTTTCCTTGTTGGCCAACTGTTGTTGGGTCTTGCTATCTCTTTCGGTTTTCAGTGGTTATCGGGAGATATCCGTTAGTGCCTTCTTTGCCTT